>JBEKBO010000035.1:0-37239 GCA_050015355.1 Candidatus Korobacteraceae bacterium
GCAACTGAGCATCCATGCCCGCCATGCCCTCCAGCGGATGCGCCGCCGACCCACCCTGGTCTGCGCCTTCTGGGAACAGGCCGAACTCTTTCCATTGTAACTATATTATGCAAGGCTCAATAAGGTGCGCATTGGATCGGCGGAGCGGAGCCGTGGGAAGTGCGAGCAACCGGCTAGGCCAGCCGTTGTTGTAATTCGCTACTGAAAGTTCGCGCAAGTACCAAAGGACGTGACGTTGCTCACAGGAATCGCATTCTAATGGGTAAATAGTAATCTTCGATGTTGACCAAAAGTATTTCGGAAGTTATGGAGGGGTGAGTGCAGGGTTGTGATCTGGAAGTTTGGAGGCAATCATGCGACTACCATTCCCAGTATTGACCGCCGAAGAAGCGGCAGAGATGATCGGCCATGGAGAAACCATCGGTTTTAGCGGTTTCACTCCAGCGGGTGCGGCGAAGGCGATACCAGTTGCCCTGGCTCGTCGTGCTGAGTCTCTACATGCCGCCGGCAAGCCGTTCACAATTGCCGTCCTTACGGGTGCCTCGACAGGTTGGTCTCTCGATGGAGCACTTTCCAGATCGGGAGCTATCAGCTTCCGAGCTCCTTACCAGTCCGACCCAGGTTTGCGCTCCCGGATTAACTCGCGCGTAATCCGGTTCGTCGATATGCATTTGTCGGTATTGCCACAAGCGGTGCGCTACGGATTTCTAGGTCCGGTTGACTGGGCTGTCCTTGAGGCGGCAGACGTGACCGCCGACGGCGACATTGTGCTGACATCTTCGGTCGGTTCGTCGCCCACTTTCGCGAATTGCGCGGAGCATATCCTGATCGAATTGAATCGTCAGCATCCGCCGGCGCTGCGTGGTATGCACGACATTTACGAACCGGCAGACCCCCCGGCCCGTCGCGAGATTCCGATTTATCGCCCGCAAGACCGGATTGGCTCTCCGTTTCTGCATGCCGACCGCGCAAAGATTGTCGGCATAGTCGAAACGGATGCAAACGACGAGGTAAAGGGATTCGACGAAGCAACCCCCGAGACTGAAGCCATTGGCAATCGCGTGGCTGAGTTCCTGGTCGCCGAGATCAAGGCGGGACGAATCCCGCGATCGTTTCTGCCCATCCAGTCAGGTGTCGGCAACATCGCTAATTCCGTGCTTGGCGCGCTTGGCCGCAACTCCCGTATTCCTCAGTTCAGCATGTACACCGAAGTGCTGCAGAATTCCGCTGTCGACTTGTTGCGTAATGAGCGGGTGGGTTTTGCCAGCACTTGCGCGCTCACGCTGAGCCCGGATGTGCTCAAGAGCGTCTACCAGGATCTGGAGTGGTTCCGGCCGCGAATCCTTATGCGGCCGCAGGAAATCTCGAACCATCCTGAAGTTATTCGGCGGCTCGGACTGATTTCGATTAACACGGCAATTGAAATCGACATCTTCGGCAACGTCAACAGCACCCATGTGATGGGACAGCAGATGATGAACGGAATCGGCGGCTCGGGTGACTTCACCCGGAACGCCTACTTATCGATATTTACGTGTCTCTCGACCGCCAAAGACGGCAACATCAGCACCATCGTTCCCCTGGTTAGCCACATGGACCACAGCGAGCACTCGGTCCAGGTGGTAGCTACCGAGTGGGGTGTCGCCGACCTGCGTGGACGCCCGCCGCACGAACGGGCCGAACTGATCATCGACAACTGCGCCCATCCGGATTTCCGGAGGGAGCTGCATGAATATCTGAAAATCTCGCGAAGCGGTCACACACCGCAGACGCTGTCGGCTGCATTTGCATTTCATTGCCGGTTCCTGGAAACCGGGAGCATGCATAGCGCAGGGCGGCAGGAAGTTATCGATGAGCTGGTCGGCGTTATCGAGCCCGAGGCCGCAGTAGAGCAACCGGAGATGCCGCTCCTGGCGAAAGGCGCAGGCGTCGGCAAATGAAGCTGGCAGAGGCCGCGCATATACGCCGCTCAAAGCTCGAGCGGTAGTTCGGTTGAGAATTTCGCCTGTTTCATGCAGATATTCGATTTCACATTCGAGATCCCCGGGACCTTGCCAAGCTTGTTCATGTGGAAGTTGCGCAGCTCATCCAGGTCGGTGACCACCACTCGCAGCATATAATCCCACTCACCTGCGACCAGGTAGCACTCGAGGACCTCGGGCAGTTTTTGCACCTCGGCCTCGAATCGTTCGGTAAGAGCGCGGTTTTGGTGCTCGAGCCGTACCTCGATGAATGCCTGCTGCGCCCGTCCCACCGCCTTGGGGTTGACCAGTGTCACGTAACGCTCGATCACTCCATCCTGCTCAAGCTTCCTGACCCGCCGCAGACAAGGTGATGGCGAGATGCCTACCCGCTCGGCCAAATCCTGATTCGTGATGCGGGCATCGCGCTGCAACACCTTCAGTATTTTGATATCTGTCTCGTCCAGCAGCATGTGCGCAATATATCACGATAATATGGCGGCTTGACGATAAATTATTGCGCAAAGGTGGCCCAATGACGCGAAATTGGCAATCGGCTGCCTGCTGAGTCTTCCTAAGATGAAGAATCGGAGACATGTGCGCCTTGGCCGAAATGGGCCAACTCCATCGCACGAGGCACTTCGATGTGTGTGACAGTTGCGTGTACGCAGCAGGAGACGATAGCCACCTTTCTCGAACTCCGCCGCCGCGCACAAGAGCTTGGCCCGATGCGGGTAGCCGTGGTGGTCGCGGACGACGATGTCGCATTAATGGCGGCAGCGGATGCGCTGCAATTGGGCATCGCGCGACCCATACTGATAGGCGACGGCCAGAAGATCTGGGCCAAGGCCGAAGCGCTTGGTCTCATTGATCTGATGGACGCGGCCGAGTTGGTCGCTGCCAGCGATGCAGCCCCCATCGCGGTGCAAATGGCGCGTGCGGGAAACGTTGACATTATCCTCAAAGGCCATCTGCGCACGGATGAACTCTTGCGAGCCGTGCTGGACAAAACAGCCGGTCTAAGAACAGGACGTTTGCTGAGCGATGTCATGCTTTACGAAGATGTGCTGAGCGGCGAGCGCAGGCTAGTGGGCCTCAGCGATGGCGGCCTGAACGTCGCTCCCACGCTCGAGCAGAAGAAACAGATCGTTCAGAATGCGATTGAAGTGATGCACAGCATTGGTCTGGCGCGTCCGAGAATCGCCATCATGAGCGCCAGCGAGGTGGTAACCGAATCCATGCCCTCGACCCTGGACGCCCAGGCATTATCCAACATGGGAGCAGCCGGGGAATTTGGCGAGGCGGAGGTGTATGGCCCGCTTGCACTCGACAATGCGCTCGTCGAGGCAGCGGCCAAGGCAAAGGGAATCGACAGTCCCGTCGCGGGTCACGCCGACTGCATGCTGATGCCGAATATCGAAGCCGGCAACCTGCTCGGCAAAGCCATCAAGTACCTTGGCGGTTCGCAATGCGCGCATGTTGTGGTGGGAGCCAAGGTGCCAATCTTGATTCCGTCGCGGGTGGAAAGCTCTGACGATAAAGTAAACGCCATTGCATTGGGGGTAATCTTTGCAGCCTGGTCTACTCAGAGTGCTGGTCATTAACCCGGGATCAACTTCCACCAAGTTCGCCGTCTACGCCAACGAACGGGTTGAGTTTGTTGCCAACCTGCGGCACTCGGACGCGGAGATGGAACAGTTCCGAGGGCGGCCGATCCTTGATCAGCAGCCGTTTCGCGCCTCGCTAATTGAGCGCGAACTCAGCAGGGCCGGCTACGCGCTGAACAATCTGCATGCGACCGCCGGGCGCGGCGGGCTTCTGCGTCCGTTGGCAAGCGGGACCTATCGCGTGAATCAAACCATGCTGCAGGAATTGCGGGTGGCGGAGCGTGGTGAACACGCTTCGAATCTTGGTGCCGTGCTGGCGCTGCAAATTGCGCAGCAGGCAGGCGTGGAGGCATACGTGGTCGATCCGGTTAGTGTGGACGAGTGGTCCGACCGCGCTCGCCTGTCGGGCTCGGCGTTGATGGATCGGAATTGCTTGTCCCACGCCCTCAATATCAAGGCCGTCAGCAAGCGCTACGCACGCGAGGTGGGGAGACCCTACGAGCAGTTGCGGCTCATCGTAGCGCATGCGGGCACCGGAGTTTCTATGGCGGCGCACGAGCAAGGGCGGATGATCGACGGCATCAACCCCCGCGAAGAAGGCGCCTTCTCCGGCGACCGGGCGGGAGGCATACCGGTCATGAAGCTGGTCGAACTCTGTTTCAGCGGCAACTACACCCGCAAGGAAGTTGAAGCCATCCTCTTCCGGGACGGCGGATTGTACTCCTACCTGGGCACGAAGGACCTGGTCGAAGTGGAGCGCCGAATTGCCGCGGGTGACACCCGGGCTGCCCTGGTCTTCGATGCCATGGTGTACCAGATCGGCAAGGACATCGGAGCCCTGGCTACGGTCCTGAAGGGTCGAGTGGACGCAGTGCTGCTTACCGGCGGCATGGCGCATTCGGACAGGCTGAAAGAAGAGTTGCGGCCGGCTGTCGAGTGGATTGCTCCGCTGGTTGTGTACGCCGGTGAAGATGAGCTACAAGCGCTCGCCGAAGGAGTCCTGCGAGTCCTTCGCGGGGAAGAGCAGGCGTGTGAATTCGGCGCTGCGCCGCAGTGTGGACAGGCCCGCCTTGAACCCGCCGGCGCTGTTCCTGGTAAGTAATGGGTGCCTTGCCCGAATGTGCGGGGACGCACGCTCTTGCTACCACCCAACAACATGCCCCTTTTCGGAATGCACTCCCACATTCACATTAAGGTGTCGGATCGCCTGAGCCTGTGAGCGCCTGGCGCGTAGCTTTGAGGGTGTTGACGAGCGATTCCCTGGGGAGTTTCTGGATGATTGGTTCAATCATCCAGCCCAGGCCTAACGGCACCTTGCGCGACAACGAAATGGCTCGACACTCCACGAACACGCCGCCCTCCTTTTCCTCGAATTTCCAGTAGGAATACAAACGCCAAAGGAATCCATGGCCTGTGTCGGGCGGCATGATTTGTTCTTCCCGGCTCCCGGCTCCTTCTACCTCTAGAATCCGCGTTGTGTAGGACCGACAAAGCCAGCGTGTGTGGTCCAACGAGGAATAGTGCACGTCATGATAAGTATCGAGGACCACCGTGATGATTTTTTTCTTCAGGAGCCGCAAGTAGATTTGGAAATCGCCGCCCTGATGGCTCAACAGCCTTGAGTCGATCACCTCGGGCTTGTAGATGTGCTTATGGTTGTTATAGTCCTGCACCAGCCGCACAGTCTGCTTAACAGTCGCGCCAGGTATCAATGCGGCCGCGGTCCAATCATGAATCAAGCCATCCGCCACTCTTGCTGGCCCTTGACCCGACCAGAATTGCGCGAGGATACTGCCCTGGCGGACCTGTTGTGCTCTCTCGGTAGTGGCGTCAGACCATAGAAAAGGATCGCCCTCGTGCAGCACGTGCTCCATCGCCGCCTCGGCTTCGCGGATATATGTATCGAAGGCCTGCAGCGTCTCGGGTTTCAACTGTACTGGCTTTGCAGTCTGCAACATAAACTCCGACCTACTCAGAATCTGAACCAAAGCTACTGGATTGTCAAAAAGTGGGCGGCAGGAGCGTCGGACGCTTTGAGACGACTGAACAAGCGCCGCAGCGAATTTGTGGGCAGGATATAAGAACTCGTACACTGTTCGGAATGACCGATCAACCTGAAATACTTCTAATCGGTACGGCGCCGGAGACTAGGCCTGCTGTTCTGCTCGTGACGGGAGAAGCCCTTTGTTCCTGAGGATCATCCTTCTTTTCTGGACCGGGCTGCACGTCTATGTGTTCTACCGTCTGTCCACGGTAACGATCATCGCCCGACACATCCCCAACTGGCTTCTGATTATTGTGGCCGCCATTCTGTGGATGAGTTACGTGCTTGCGCGGTTTCTGGATCGCTCTGGACTCAGCACCCTGGCTCGACCGCTTGAGGTTATAGGCTCAAACTGGATTGGCGTTTTGTTCATCCTCTTTGTCGGTCTCTTCGCGGCTGACATCGCCACCGGCTTCGGCTTGCTTTTTCCCCGTATTGCCCCGACGCTTCGCGGTTGGGGGCTGCTGGCCAGCCTTGTGCTTTGCGTGATCAGTGCCGTGCAGGCGAGGCGTGCTCCGGTGATGCGCAGCTACGAAGTGCAACTCGCGAGTCTGCCGCCGGAGAGCGACGGCACGGTGCTTGTGCTCGTTACCGACCTGCACCTTGGCGCCATGCTCGGTGAGCATTGGCTGGCCGAGCGCGTTGCCCAGATCCAGGCAGAGCGGCCCGATCTGGTCATTTTCGGTGGCGACATTCTGGAGGGCCATCGTGAAGCCGGCAAGTTTTTGCCGCTCATGCACCGCCTCTCGCCGCCCCTCGGTCTATGGGCGGTTACCGGCAATCACGAATTCTATAGTGGATTTGAAACCAGCGTGCGGATGCTTGGGGACGCTGGCTTCCGCGTTCTTCGCGACCAATGGGCCGAGGTGCGCCCCGGCCTGTTAATCGCGGGTGTCGACGACCTCACCGCGCGGCGTCGATACGGGCATGACGGCAACTTCGTGGAGCAGGCGCTGGCGGGCCGTCCATCAAACGCCGCCACCATTTTCGTCTCGCACACGCCGTGGGAGGCGGAGCGAGCGGCACGCGCGGGAGCCGGACTAATGCTCTCTGGCCACACCCACAACGGCCAGATCTGGCCTTTTACGTATATTGTGCGGCTCATTCACCCGCTGCTCGGCGGAAGGTACGAGGTGAACGGCATGCCGGTCATCATCTGCCGTGGGACGGGTACCTGGGGACCACGCATGCGTCTTTGGCGGCGCAGCGAGGTGGTTCGCGTCACCCTGCGCAGCCCGGCGGCATCGCCATCGATTCGAACTTGCTGAAGTTGAAAGCGCGTCCTCCAAGTCGTCGCTATTGCACCAGGAAGGGCTTTGATAGCACAGTTGTCTGTTCGTTGGGTGTTCTCAGGCCCGCGCCGTTATTGAAGTAATCCATTTCCTGGCCCTTCAGCGCCATTCGAACACGCTCGTCCTCGCGTCGAAAATGCTCGATTACTACCTGTTTAAGCAGGGGCTGGTCATCCAGCTTGCATTCGCCAAAGCCCCGCTGGGAAATCCGTTTCATGGCCGCAACGCTTACGGAAACAACGCTCGACGAGATGACTTTCCTTTCGCCATCCGCGGCATCGAAAACGATCACCGCCAGGAATGCCTTGTCGCTGGGCGTGTTGACAGCGCCAAGATGCAGGCTCTCATGGTTGAGAAATGTGAATCGGACGGTTTGCATGATTATGGTAGGAATAGCGTAACCCGAAATGCGGCAGAACCGAAGCTAAAACCAGACCCTGAGACAAACAAAGCATGACGGACGCCCCGCTGACGCAAAGCCCGCGTGCGATAGCGACACCTAAACCTCGTCCGAAACCTCTCGGGATAAGCTCATTTGGCTCGGCGCTTGAGCTGTTATGCCTGAGGCTTTCGAGGTGCCTCTGGAGTCACACGATCTTTTAATCGCCTGCTTTGGAGTACCGAACGGCATTCCTGCTCAAGAAATGCCAGCACCTGGTCCATGTGTTCCGTGCGCGTGCGGAAGTTCACAGGGTTGATTCGGAACCATGTCTTTCCTTTCAGCTCCGTGGTCGAGAACCAGAATTTGCCGCTTTGTTCCACACGCCGTGCCACCTCGGCGTGCAGTTCCTTGGAGTCCGCCTCTTCCAGATTCGCGCCACGATAACGAATGCAGATGGCTGACATGGGTGGCGCGCTCGCCGCTTCGAAGTCAGGATGTTTTTCGACTAAAGAATAAAGATGTTTCGCCTGTCGCACATTGCCGTCAACCCACTCGCCAATCTGGCGTGCTCCGTAGCGCTTGAAGCTCATCCATACCTTCAGCCCGCGAAAACGCCGCGACTGCTCGAAGCCGTGAACGTAATACTGGTACCGCTCTCCCGCGCGATCAAATTCATCCGTTAGATATGACGGTTGCAACCCGAAGGATGCCGTCAGTCGGCGCGCATCTTTCACCAGCACCGCTCCTGCATCGAGAGGCGCATAGAACCACTTGTGCGGGTCGATCGTAACCGAGTCCGCCAGCTCCAAGCCTCGGTTCCGCATCGGCGATTCATGAGAAAGCAGCATGCCGCCGCCGTATGCAGCATCAACGTGCAGCCACATTCCCTCGCGATCGGCAATTGTGCGCAACTGGCGCACCGCATCGATCGCCCCGGTGTTGGTAGTCCCGAAGATGCCCACAATGCACATCGGCCGCACCCCGCGCTGATGATCATCCACAATTGCCGCTTCAAGTGCATCAATCCGTACGCGGAACTCTGCGTCGGTCGGCAGGGCGCGCAATGCCGCTCGACCCAAGCCCACGGCATCAACGGCCTTGTCCACCGAAACGTGCCTTTGGTCCGAGGCGTACACCGCCCAACGCTCGCGAACCCCTTCCTGCTGAATCTGGTCTTGCGAAGCCCAATCCCTTGCCAACTTCATACCAATAAAGTTGGCCATCATACCGCCGCTGGTGAGGTTGCCCCCGGCTTCAGCACCGTAGCCCACCAGGTCAGTCAGCCACCGCACAGTCCTACGTTCCATGGCAACGGCGGCTGGACCGATCGTATAAACCCCCAAGTTCTGGTTGAGGGCGGAGCAGATAAAGTCAGCGATGACGCCGACGGGGCTTGGCGATGGGGTAATCAGCCCCATGTAGCCCGGATGTCCTACATGCGTGCAATAGGGAAGGAGTTTCTCTTCCAGCTCCTTGAGAACCGTCTCCGCCGGGCTCGGATCCTGAGGTAGCCCCTCGGCGAAAAGCTCGTTCAGCACGCGCGGTTCCACGTTCGGGAACACCGGCTTCTCTTCAATGTGCTCCAAGTATTCAGAGAGCAGATCCACCACTCGATGTCCAACTTCCCTAAATTCCCGCGCGTCCATAGGTCCCCCTGTTTTGAATCCAGCCTAATTCAGGCATGATAATAAAAAAAGCGCGGAAACGTCTCGGATTGGGACGGGGGAAGGACGGTTGTGGAGTCGAAGGAAGACGCTCATGTCAGGCCCGGGAGTGTGTAACATCCAGTTAGTAGAATCGCGGCAACAAGGCGAATTGCGTTACAAACGTTCGTGCACAGTCGCGCGACGTTGGCAATGATGCTACTCATGCGGGAGCCCTCATTCTGGGGCAGGACGTCGATAAACACTATGGTTGGACTACCGATGTAACTTGCAACGTTTCGAATTGCTTTGTACATTCATGGCGCAGCAGTAGAATGTTGGGGTTGGGACCGGCTCAGTCTCGTTTCAGAAAACATCAACCGTGACTGGAAGACGCGTCGTTCCAACTGGTATCCTATTAATGTAAGAGTTCGCGCACGGGTGTTCTCTATTGGCCTTTCGAAGATAGTATACGGACGCGGCGCGACCTGAGCCAGCACGCTATGTACGTGTGTTTCTGCCCATTGAATTCTGGGGGCGCGCAGATCGTCCAAGTGGCGGATAACGGCGTCGGCATTCCCCAGAAAAATCTGGTGCGCATTTTCTCTCACCGGGGCGTCACCTTCACTCTCGAACTTCCTCTACAGGCGTAAGATACAGGTACACAGGAATACAGAGGGGTGCTCCATGGGGACATCTCATTTCCGGTTGCTCATCGTGGACGACAACAAAGCTATCCACGACGATCTGAAGAAGATTTTGTTGCCCCGCGAGACCGATTCCGGGTTGGCCGCCGGCGAAGCTCTGCTGTTCGGAACGGCGACCACACCCGACGTACCCTTCGCGATCGATTCCTCCTTCCGGGGACAGGAAGGATTAGCTCGCGTTCGACAGGCACAAGCCTCCGGCCAGCCGTATGCGCTGGCCTTCATTGGCGTTGGCATGGCCCCCGGTTGGGATGGCATCGAAACCATCCGTCACCTGTGGCAAGCGGACCCCGACCTGCAGATCGTGATCTGCACTGCTCATTCGGACTGCAACTGGAAAGACATCGTGCAGCGCCTTGGCGTATCGCACAATTATGTCGTCCTCAAAAAGCCTTTCGACACCATCGAAGTCAGCCAGCTTACTCATGCCCTGACCGCGAAGTGGGCGTCCATGCAGCGGGACCGACTTCGCCTGGAGGAACTCAACGGTTTAGTGGAGGAGCGGACTGCCAAGTTGTCTACCGCAATCGAGGAATTGGCGAAGGCGAAAAACGAAGCCGAGGCAGCTGCCCTGCAAGACCCCCTAACCGAGCTCCCCAACCGGCGCCTATTCCACAACCGGCTCACCTTGTCCTTACAAAGAGCCAAGCGCCACCCTGGAGATCTTTGCGCCTTGCTCTACTTGGACATAGATGACTTTAAGGTCATCAATGAAAGTCTGGGACACGAGGCGGGAGACGAACTGCTTGTGGAAGTTGCGCACCGCCTGCAAGGGTCTCTACGTCGCACCGATGCAATCAGTCGCTTTCCCGGAGGGGAAGACCTCGTTGCGCGTTTCGGCGGAGACGAGTTCGCCATCCTTCTCGACGATATCAAAGAAGCAAGCGATGCTCTTCGCGTCGCGGATCGAATTCTGGGAAAAGTCCAAGCTCCCGTTCATCTGCGCGGCAAAGACTTGTCTGTTACTGTCAGCATCGGCATCACGACTAACGCAAGCCAATATTCCACGGCGGAAGATATGCTGCGCGATGCGGATATTGCCATGTATCGGGCCAAGGCTGCCGGGCGAGGTGGATGCGTAGTCTTTGATCAAGCCATGCACTACCGTGCAGTCGAAAGACTGCAGTTGGAATCTGAGTTGCGGCAAGCGATAGAGCGGAAAGAATTCATTTTACATTATCAACCCATTGTCTCTTTACCGGCCAAGTGCATCGTGGGCTTTGAAGCTCTTCTGCGCTGGCGGTCACCGCAACGCGGCCTTGTCGGACCGGATGTCGTCATCCCGGTAGCTGAAGAAACCGGGCTCATCGTTCCCATTGGCGCCTGGGTTTTACGTGAGGCTTGTAGTCAGTTGCGCAGTTGGCAAGAACGCTTTGTACACGAATCGCACCTGACGATGAGCGTCAATCTCTCGGCGAAGCAGTTTTCGCAGCCGGATCTGGTGAATACAGTGGCGCGGATCTTGCACGAAACTGGAGTCAAAGGGCGTAGCCTGCGTCTCGAGTTGACTGAGAGCGCGGCCATGGAAGACCCGACGCGCACGTACACCACCCTTGAGGAGCTGCAGCATCTGGGCGTACGGCTTAGCCTGGACGATTTTGGCACTGGCTACTCGTCTCTGGACCAGTTGCACCGATTTCCCGTGGATACCCTGAAAGTTGACCGCTACTTTGTCATGGGGATGACAACGAACGAACGAAATCAGAAGATCGTTAAGACAATCATCAACCTGGCCCATAACCTGGGGATGGACGTGATCGCCGAAGGAGCGGAGACGGCCGAACACGTTGCTCTTCTTAATGGTATGGCCTGTGACTGTCTGCAGGGCTACGTCTTCTCTAAACCGCTGGAACCTAAAGAAGTCGACTCTTTGCTCGCGACTCTCTGAACGAGCACTGCTTTCGGAGCATCTGCTAACCGTAAGCAGAAGATCCCGCAGCGTCCATTCAATCCCAGGAGTGCGGCTGAATCCACACGCCAGAGCGGTTTGAGAGCTTCCAGGCGAACTCGCAATCCGGGTTTTGTGCGAGCTTTAGCGACCGAAAATACCGATCAGCCCCACCAAGATCAGCAACGCAGAGACCGCGTCGCCGTTGCAATCCTATTGAGCGTGACTAGCTGTCTGGCTACGACTTCGGCAAGGTGCACACAGATCGCAGCGATTGTGCGGGCGTTGGAATGGATCGGTATACTGGCCACGGCGGCATGGTTCGCTTGGCGAGGCCGGACTCTCGACTGGTCTCCGGGCGATTAAACCACTTTGCGAGAGATCTATACCATGAAGCAACCGGGCGCGGGGTCCCCGGCAAACGCTGATTTTGGCGTTTGCTGGGGTGACAGTCAGCCCCGGCGTTGATAGCCCCGTGGTACATCCGCTCTGGAAAGGAGTCTTATCTTGGCAATCGACCCCATCGTATCGAAGTCACAGCCACCGGCGACGAACCCTAAGCCCAGCGTCACTGGGACGAGAGAGACCATTCAAGTCGACCAGAGGGTGTCCCTTCTGAAGGGCATTCCACTGAGCTTGCAGCATTTGTTTGCGATGTTCGGCGCGTCAGTCCTCGTTCCCATCCTCTTCAATCAGGCGGCGGGCACGACGGTTATTGACCCGGCCCTCGTCCTGATGATGAACGGCATCGGAACACTCATCTACACCTTCGTATGTCGGGGCAAGGCTCCCGCCTTCGGCCAGGTGAGCGGGGCGATCCGCACTATCCCCGTTCCGTTCATCGGCGGCGTCAGCATGATGCTATTCGGCGTGATCGCGGCATCCGGGCTGCGCATGCTTATCGAAGTGAAGGTCGACTACTCGAAAAGCAGGAATCTCCTCCTCTCCGCAATCATCCTTGTAGTTGGAATCTCCGGCGTCTCTATAAAGCTCGGCCAGACCCAGCTCCGAGGTATGGTCTTAGCCACCATCGTTGGCATGCTTCTCAGCTTGTTCTTCTTCCTCTTGGATAAGTGGGGCTGGACCGCGGAGGATTCCGCCGTTGCCGTCGAAGGGTAGCGGCCACACATTATCCGGCATTATGGCGGGCCAGAGTTGCTGTAGTGAAGAATTGCAACATCTCGCCTCAAGCGGAGGACGTGCACTGATCGTGCTGTTCGTTCCGGTTAGACCGGATTCGCGGAAGGTGTACCCTGCGAAGCAGTAGGGCTTCTGAGCCCGGCGGTGATAGCTCCGGGTACAGCTACTTTGGAACCGCGCTAGTGCGGCAACGGAGCGAGCATCGGCGTGTAGTCCTTCGCTACCGGCGTGCGGCCCACATTGATCACCATGGCAAGCAAGGTGTAGTAGCCGTTCACCCCGACCATGTCCATCATCCCCTGTTCCCCGAATTTCGCCACCGCTCGGGAGTAGGTAGCGTCGCTAACGCTCTTGTTGCGGTGAAGCTCGGTCGAAAACTCGTAGACAATCTCCTCTTCCTCCGCCATTTTAGCCGGCCGCCGCCCTTCAGCCAGGGCTTTGGCGATCTCCGGATCGAGTCCGGCTTTAATGGCGATCGGGTAGTGCACAGACCACTCATACTCCTGCGTCCACTCCCGGGCCACGATCAGGATGATGAACTCGTTGAGTTTGGATGGCAGCGCATCCCGGTAACGCAGGTAATCCCCCATTGCCGAGGCGCGCAGCATCAGTTCGGGACTACGCAGCAACGGAACGAACGGACCGAAGACCTGCGCCTTGCGGATGGTCACGAACTCCACCGACGCTTTCTTCTGAGCTTCTGTCTGCTTGCTCTCCGGGATGGGCGGCAGCCGATTCTGCTGCAACGTCGATGGGGAAGCGGCCGGCACTGCCTGGACCGTCCGGGTCTGAGCAAACAACTCGCTAACGCAAGCCAGCGCTACGAGCAACAAGGCACACTGGAGCTTTTTCATGCTTCTCTCCGAAACACTGTGATTGATATTCGCGATGGACAAACCCTAGCCGCTGATCGGTTCTCCATATTAGCCACAGCACAGCACGAACTCATCGCGAGCCGGCGAGGCTGAGCGTCTAATATGGTAACCCGAAACTCGCCTGAGGTGGGGCCCCCGACGAGGCTGGGCTCGTTGGGGTGACTGGGTGTCATTCGGAGTAAGCTCAAGGCCTATCCTCCAAGGGGGAGTTAACGGAGCAGCGTATCGATATTCAGGACCGAGGCTCCGGCGCCAAGCGGCTCAGACGCAGCGCCGGCGTGTGCAGCGTAAACTCTATGCCTCTTGGTTGTTGAGTCGTTCCTTTAGGTGCGTGCCGCTAGTTCGTTCCTCGATCATCTGTCCGACTAAATTGAGGATACGGGTGGCGGCCTTCGCAACTGGTACGCCACGCGCGTGAATATTGGAAACGAGGTTACGGTCAGCATCGGTGTGTCCGGGACGAGGGCTGTAAGCAAGATAGGCTGAAAGGCTCTCAGCGGTCGCCAACCCGGGGCGCTCGCCAATGAGCAGCACCACCGTGCTTGGCGCCAGCAATGCACCGATGTGGTTCATGATGCCGACACGGCAGTGCCGGACTACAAAAGGACGTCCCATTGTCCAATTCCGTTCTCGTCCCCCGTCGCATAGGAGTGGCAATAGAGTCTGGACCTGAGCAGCCACGGCGCATACCGAGAGCCCGTCCCCAACCACGATCTGCACATCCGGACCTTGTGGACACTGGGTTTTTACAGCGGAGCGCGCCACCTCACCCAGTGATCGTCCGAGGTCGGGACGCAACAGATACTCAGATTTCGAACTGGCTTCCGTCGAGATTTCGAACAACTCCCAGCGTCTGACAAATTCCCGGCTGAAGTGTGCGTTGAGATCGAGTTCTGCCTGCACTGCATCCCGGGCGGCGGCATGGTCGGCTCGCAGTTGAAGTTCATTGCAGTTGAGTGGTGATGTGCGCCAGGCAGCAGGACTGCGTCGGAATCTGGTACGCCTCGATCAGGCGGTTGAGAGCGTGCAGAATCGAAGAGACGACTTCGACGGAGTCTGTCGCGGGATTCACTCCGATTACCGCGTCGCCACAGCCGTACAGCAGGCCCTCGATGGTCGAAAGCAAGATACCCGCCAAGTCGTCCGCTGGATGGTTCGGTTGCAACCGGATGCCAAGTACTCCCTGCTCGCCCATGGTGTTACGGCAACGAGTGACGTTGCGCATTCGCGAGGCCGCGAGAACGAGATCGCGATTGCTCATAAGCTTGGCAACAGCCGCGCAATTTCCGGCATGATCCCCCATCGCAATGCCTTGATCGCGGAGTCGGTGGTGGCGTCATCCAGAAGGTATTCGCGGAATTCACCGACGGTCAGCGCCGAAACGGGTTGGAACGCCGCTTCGTCCCATGTCGTTTGAAGCACCCGGCTGACTTCGTCTGCTTCGGGCAGTATGAGCGGCCGAGCGATGATGTCGCGCAACGGCAAATCAGCTAACGTACACTTGGCGGCAATGCGCTCTTGCTCCGAGCGCGCGGCTATCCCGGCCAGTCGATCACCGGACTTCTCCTCGTTTGCCTTGGCAAACACCTCGTTGAGACCCGAGAATGCAAATCGCTCAGCCATAACCGACACCAGCCAATCTCATCGTGGGAACCGGTACTGCTGCCTTGCAAATATGATGCATCTCGGTCCGCCTGTGCAGCTAGCGATAGGTAGCCAACACTTTCTGCAGCTCGTCCGAGAACCGTTCCTTGAGACGGTTAGCAGCCGGCGCCCCCCAGACCTCCACGTTGGCGTTGATCGTTACCCGTGTCTCAGGTTTAGTGTTGAGGGCTTCGATGTGAAAGTCGAAAGTGCACTTCTTGCCCATGAGGCCGACGCTCGTCTTTGAGTAGAAGATGCCGTTACCGCTGATCGTTCCTTTGTCCTTATCCTTGTGCGTGATGAAATAGCCCATCCGCTCGATGGCCTCCTGGGAAGCCTGGAAAACCTCGTCGTAGGTGTGCTGGTAAACCCGCGTGAACTCCTGGTCCTTGTCGCTCTTGGACGCTCCCGGAGCCAAGCATGAAGCTGTCATTACCACCAAGATTACAGCCAGCTTGCCGACGGTCATACCAACTGGACATCGAGATCGTCCGTACTCGTTTCGGCGCATATCAGTACTCTCCTTCTAACTTTCACGGCCAGGGCTTGCGTGCTTGCGATGCCTGCTGGCGCTTGTTCGTAGCCGGATTCATTCTCAGCTCTGAATTGCGCGAATTGTACTGCTCGCGAGCGGTTTTGCAAGTCAAAAGCCGCGTCTGCAAGCATGACTTGGTTCCCGCACTTTCTGTTGACAATCACGGGATGCGCCTTTATGTTTTTCGTCATCAAAGTCTTAGTCGCGAGTGTGTATAAAACACAATCAGCGATCCTGGGAGGGGCTTGGTGCGCAAGATATTAGCAGTAGTTTTTCTCGCCGCCGGAATGTGTGGCTACGTCCATGCAGCCGGGCCACAATTTCAGCTCATGGAAACTTCAATCAGTGATATCCATCGCGCAATGCGGGCGGGCACAGTTACCTGCCGCAGCTTGGTCCAAGGATACCTGGACCGCATTCAGGCGTACGACAAACAGGGCCCGGCGCTCAATGCCATGCTTTACGTGAACCCCAAGGCGCTGGAGCAGGCCGAGGCCATGGATGCGGAGTTCAAGCGCACCGGCCAGATGAAGCCGCTGCATTGCATCCCCGTGGTTCTGAAGGACATTTTCGATACAGCGGACATGCCAACCACCGCTGGATCGCTCGCGCTGAAAGGGGCGCAGCCGTCCAAGGATGCCTTCACGGTTGCACGTTTCCGGCGGGCCGGAGCGTTGATCTTGGGCAAGACGAATCTGCACGAGTTTGCACTGGCCGGCGTGACCGTTAGTTCTCTCGGCGGGCAGACGAAGAATCCTTATGATTTGTCCCGCACGCCCGGCGGTTCTTCCGGTGGGACGGGTGCAGCACTGGCGGCCAACTTTGCCGTAACCGGAACCGGTACGGATACCGTGAATTCGATTCGCTCGCCAGCTTCCGCAAACAGCCTGGTTGGCTTCCGTCCGACCCGCGGACTGGTGAGCCGCGCCGGCATCGTGCCCGTCGCTTTTACGCAGGATGCGGCCGGTCCGATCACGCGCAATGTTGCCGATGCTGCCGTCATGCTCGACGTGATGGCTGGCTACGACCCCGATGACCCGGTGACCGCGTTTAGTATTGGTAACATCCCGAAGACCTTATACCGCCTACCTTGACAGGAATGGCTTGAAGGGGGCACGCATAGGGGTGCTGCGGACGCTATTCGGCAGTGGTCCCGACTACGAGGAAGTTAATCGGGTGACTGCGGCAGCGATCGAAACATTGAAGAAGCAGGTAGCGGTGGTTGTGGAGATCCAGGATGCCAGCTTAGATACGGCAAAGCTGAACGCCAATCTCGACGTGCAGAAGTACGAATACAAGTCACAGATTAATGGCTACCTGAAAGAGCACGGGGACCGCGTTCCCGTGCATTCTCTGGCCGAATTGATCGCGTCGGAGAATTACCACAAAGCTTCTCTGCAGAAGTTTCTGGCCTCCGCCGAAAGCTATCAGGACGGTCTCAATGAACCTGATTATAAGGACCGGCGCATCAAGATCGAGGCGCTGAGGGTGCAACTGGCCGATGTGATGGGGAAGAACCAGGTTGACGCCCTGGTGTTTCCGCACCAGAAGCGCCTGCCTGTGCTCATCGGCGACATGAACCAGGCGGACCGCAACGGGATTCTGGGCTCCCTCACGGGATTTCCGGCGGTCGTGATTCCAGCCGGCTTCTCAAGCCCGATGAAGGATGCACCTATTGGGGTGCCGGTGGGCATCGAACTACTTGGCCGGCCATGGAGCGAGCCGCAGCTGCTCAAGATGGCATATGGTTTTGAGCAGGCGACTCATGCCCGTAAACCACCACAGTCAACGCCGCCATTGCCAGGAAAATAGACTCTGCGCGGCGATAGCAAGCTTGTCATCATGCAACTGGCCGGCAAGTGGAAAGCGAGGGAAGGCTGCGGCTGGCATGATTTTGGAACGCGTATTTTGAAGAAGACCGGGAACCTGAAGCTGGTTATGAACACGATGGGCCACGTGAACATCAAGACTGCGATGAGCGAAGGTATGCCGTAGATCATGGAAGCAATAGCGGACGGATAGATTCGCTTCTGTCTGCGCCGTCATCCAGGAACGCTTCACTTCCTGGATGGGCTTCTTGTGGAAGAGGAAGATTGGACCGGATGGACGGGCACGCTTCTTGAGAAGCTCATACAGTCGACCGCTTATGGGAATCTCCCGCGCGTCGATCTCCATTCGCGGGGCGGCCGTCTTTCGGCAGACATCCAGTCTGTCGTTGCCGCCGATTACGTCCGGAACTTGCGGGAGGAAGCGAAGAAAGGCATCTACGGACGATTGAAGCAGGGTTTCTATCCCATGCGGGCTCCGATCGGCTGCTCCATACTGCCGGCGGGCGCCCTAACAGCGAATAGCTTGACGGATTAAAATCGTCTGCCAATGTCGCAAGCAGGCGAAATGGGTATACAATTGCTGCCATTCTCGAGGCGAAAATCATAATCTGCGACTGGGAATTCTGAGATTAGTGTGCCGCTGGAGATTAGTAGGTTCGGACACTGATCGAAATTGACCATGTTTGCATTGGTAATGACAAAGACAGGAGGGGACACGGCGACGCCTTGTTCTCTCGGCAAAAGGCGGCCTTTGTAGTCCCGGCGTTGATCGGAGGGAGCCGCAGAGGCCGACGTCGGTTCTGCGTCGCTAACCATTTTGAGGCGCCACAAACGTGGATCATGCAACTTCGGCGTGACAGATTGACCCGCTGCTAAGTGGAACAAGGAAATCGATCACATGCAATCAGCACTGAATACCGCCGCAATTCCGCACGCTCGGTGGATAAGAATCGTATCGCCGGCGATCATTATTTACATCGTTTCATACATGGACAAGATGAACATCGGCTTTGCCATGGCCGGAGGCATGAATGAAGAACTGAGGCTCTCCATGGCCGTTGCTGGCTTCGCGGCGGGAATGTATTTCATTGGGACAATGGTATTGCAAGTGCCGGCCGGCCATATTGCGGAACATGGTAGTGCAAAGAAGTTTATCCAATACTCGATTATAGCGTGGGGAGGTTTGTCTTTCCTGACGGGATTTGTGCAGAATGCCTGGCAGTTAATAGCAATGCGTTTCTTGCTCGGGGTTGCTGAAGGCGGCGTGTATCCGGTTGTCTTGATAATTGTTTCTAATTGGTTTCCAAGAAAAGAGCTTGGGCGTGCCAACGCTGTTTGTCTGATGGGTTTGGCACTTGCGGCCGTTTTAACTAATCCGCTATCGGGATGGTTAATCGCCAGGTTCGGCTGGCGCTGGCTCTTTTTCGGCGAAGGTTTGATATCTCTGGCGACGATATTCGTCTGGTTCCCGCTGATTAGCGACCATCCGGCAGACGCAAAATGGATATCTCGGGAAGAGAAAGACTACTTGGTCACAACATTGGCGGCGGAAAAAGCCGAAAGGGTAGCAGCCGCCTCCGAGCAAAGCGGCCGTGCGACATGGTCATATAAAGAAATACTTGCGAATAAGCATCTCTGGCTCCTGACCGCGATATACACCTGCGCATGCACGGGTCAATGGGGTTATATATTTTGGCTGCCCACACTGGTCAAGAAGCTCACGAAGGCGAGTTTGACGAACGTAGGCCTGCTATCCGCGTTGCCTTTCATCGCTGCAATTGGAGGGTTGTATATTTTTGGTGCTTTGTCGGACAGAAAGGGCAATCGCAGGCTGTGTACTGCTACATGTCTTAGCAGCTTTGGTATATGCTTCTGGATTGCCGCTCAATTCCCTACTTATATCTGGCTTTCCTGCATTTTGCTGGTATTGACAGGCGTCTTTACTAAAGCTTGGCAGGGAACATTCTGGGCCATGCCGGATCTAGTATTGGCGCCAGGAGTTTCCGGAGCTGCTCGCGGCGGCATCAATGCGATCGGGAACTTGGGCGGCTTTATTGGACCGGCGCTGGTCGGCTTGGTTGCGACTAAGACTGGAACTATGACCTACGGCGTTTACAGCCTTAGTGCCGTATTGATACTGGGTGGCATTATCACGATGTTCTTGCCTAAAGTTACTGCCGGGTACAAATACAAAGCGGAAGCAAAAGCGGCAGATCGAGAAAAGGCGACTGCTAGCTAATCACGCTGGCTAAGAGTTCGCCGTTGCTTGCCGAGGAAAACCGAACGCAGTACAAGTGTCGAGAAGCCGCACAAGCTAGATCGTCTAATAGGGTGAATCGGGCAAAGGGAGGACGCAGATGAATTCAGCTATAGGATACAAAGAAGCGGAGGTGGTCATCGCGGGTGCCGGCCCGGGCGGTGCGCTTGCCGCAATTGCGGCGGGACGGATGGGAGCGAAGGTCCTTCTCATCGACCAGCTTGGATTTCCAGGGGGCATGTTCAGCGGTGGAAACATGTCCGTAACGAACTGCTGGCCGTGGGCTGGAATAGGGAAGGAGATTTTCGACCGCCTGAAGGCGCGCGGCGCGGCCATCAGCCATCCCAACGACCCTCCAAATTATCCGTTATTTCACTTCGGCGCCTACTCCTGGCGCAATGTGCCCTACGACCCCGAGGCTGCAAAGCTGGTGCTGTTTGAAATATTGCAAGAAGCTGGCGTGAGCCTGCTCCTGCATTCGTACGTGACCGGCGCCATCATGGAAGGCAATCAGGTTCGGGGCGTTGTGGTCGAAAACAAATCTGGACGGCAGGTGATCTGCGGCAAGGTCATTTGCGACGGAACTGCAGACGGTGATGTCGCTGCCTCCGCGGGCGCGGAGTTCATCAAAGGTCAAGACCAGGGTGACGGAACCAGAAAGCTGTTCCCGATGACGATGCTGGTCCGCCTCAGCCATGTCGATTGGCCACGCGTTGGCGAGTATTCAAAAACGGACACGGGCTGGGACAAAGCCATTGCCAGAGCCACCGCCGCCGGCGATCTGCCCTACTACAAGGCGCGGGCGCGCGACATGGTTCCCTACGTGGGACACCCACGGCCAGAGATGGCACACCTCTGGTGGGAAGACGGCGCCCTGCTCTGGGGCGGCACGGTCGACGGTGTGGACGGCACGGATGCAGATTCGCTGACACACGCCGAGGTGGAGTGTCGGAAGCAGTGGGTCTCGGAGCTGGCGTTCCTGCGCAAGTATATTCCTGGCTTCGCAGAGTGCCGCGTGGAAGACAGCGGCGTGACCGTGGGCGTGCGCATCAGCCGCAACATCGTCGGCGAATATATGTATACGGGATACGACATCCTTGAAGAGCGGGAGTTTGAGGATACGGTTGCATATATCACTCCGTTGTACTTGGGCGTGCCTTATGGTTGCCTTCTGCCGAAGCAGGTCGACAACCTTCTGATCGCGGGCCGCTGCATTTCGACGACTCCCGGACAGACCACCTCCGGGCCGACCTTAGGCTCGTACAACAATATGAAGAGCATTCCGACCGTCATGACCTACGGCGAAGCGGCTGGAACCGCCGCCGCCTTATCTGTGCGGCAAGGCGTAACACCGCGGCAACTCAACCGAGATCTCCTCGTTTCAACGCTGAAGAAAAACAGAGCGGTCGTTGATCGTGCTGAAAGAGATGCCATGATGGAAAGCGAGCGGCTTCCTGACGGAACTTCGTTCAAGCCGTACTTCGAGAGGCGACAGGCGGAACTTAGGGCGCATTGGGAGGAGAGAGGCTATAAGTTTGAAAAGGCGAAACAGGTGCTGGTGACGCTCACTGGCGCGAAGGCATAGCGACCAGAATGCCTGCCGGAGATCGTACCCAGAACCACTAACAGTCTGCCCCGAAGCATTGATTCGAGGAGGATGAATCATGCACGCCACAAGTGGAGCCGTTGTTCTTGGGATCGTCGTCTCTTACTTGGTCTTCACCACCGCAGTTGGGGCGTGGTCGGTAAAGTACTCGAAAGACACCAACAGCTTCATGAGTGCGAAGAATCAGATGGGCACGTACATCATAAGCGTGTTGCTGGTTTCCGAGTTTGTCGCCTCGGCTTCGACGCTGGGAACTTCTCAGACTGCCTTTGAAACCGGGATTTCGGCATCGTGGGTGTTTATTTCGATTGCTATCGGGTTCCTCCTGTACTCCTTTCTCTTGGCCGGGAAATACAACGAGACGAAGGAGTACACCATCTCCGGGATCATCGCGCAGCGATACGGCAGAGAAGCGCGTTTGATCGTCTCCGCGATTATGATCTATGCGCTGATTACGGTAAATGTGGTGGCTTATACAGGCGGAGCGGTGGTATTGGGAACGCTCCTCAATATCCCCATCACGTCCGCCGTGTGGGTGATGGCGACAGCAGCGACTATATGTGTCGCTACCGGCGGAATTCGAGGAGTCGGCTTCGCAAACCTGGTGCATTTCGTGGCCAAGTATGCTGCGCTTGTAGTCACGGCTGTTGTTGCACACAACATGCTGAAAGCTCATCCGAGGGGGTGGGAGTCTTTGCCGCCGATTTATTTCTCGATGACCGGCGTGGGCGTTTCGCAGATCGCGGCATGGACAATCGGGAACATCGGGGCAGTGTTCGCCACCCAGTACGTCATACAAAGCATCAGTTCACTGAAGAATGCGCAGGAAGCGAAGAAGGCCAGTATGTTCGCCAGCCTCTGGCTTTTGCCTGTCGGCTTCATTGCCGCGTATATCGGCATGGTGGCGCGAATCCTGTTTCCTAAGATCAAGAGCGTTCAGGCACTACCGATCTTTCTCAAGTATATGGGTCCGTGGACAGCGGGAGTCGTGGCTACGGGGATCCTGGCTGTGGCCTTTGTCACGATCCTGGCCTGCCATCTCGGGGCGACGGCGCTGGTGATGAAGGATTTCTATGCGCCGCTGGTGAAGCCGAGCGAGAAGCATCAGATTCTCGCGGTCAGGATCTTAGCAATCATCCTGGGAGTTCTTCCCGTACCGTTTGCGTTATATGTACCAGCCCTGCTCAAAACGGTATTTTTTGCGAGAGCGTTGCGCGCGAGCCTTACCGTCATTGTCCTGTTTATGTTTTACGCCCCGAAGGTTGGGAGCAAGAGAAGTGCAACAGTCAGCCTGGTGTTGAGTGTGCTGTTTACGACGATATGGTTCGTCCTGAAAAATCCGTTTGGGATTGACAACATGTACGTCGCCGTTGCCACGCCGTTCGTTTGCTTGCTGGGCGGGGCACTCTTTCGCCGGATGAGAGCGTCCAGCGAACTTGAGAAGCAATCCAAGTCAGCGACTGCGGGAATACGAGGGGAGGGATTCTGATTGCTCCTCTCGGCGCGGGCCCCTGCTTTGCCCTAACACGCGCCTGGGAACATGGACCACAAACGAGGGCATGCTGTCAGCGGGGATTTGCTCGGCGAAAAATGCCGAATTAACCTACGGCGAAGCTATTCTGGAAATCCCAGTCCCCGCAGAGTCCTCCTCGACCACCATTAAGAAGTAAAACTTGGGGTGTGGAGAAGAACAGGATTTCGGTTCTTTCCACCGCCTCTCAGCAAAACTCTAATCTCAAAGATTTTAATTTATATGAATACGTATTCATGATTTAATTACTGATTAATAAAGTATAGTATGCATGAAATGAATACGAATTCTAACCAGAAAGGCGTTACGAGTCGCGATATCGCCCGGCGCGCTGGTGTTTCGCAAGCGACAGTTTCCCGCGTACTGACGGGGAACCCGGTGAGGCAAGAACTCCGCGATAAGGTGAAAGCGGCGATTCGGGAGCTGAAATATCGCCCCAATGGCACCGCCCGCGCCATGCGCACAAGCCGCACCGGAAACATCGGCCTGGTCGTCCCGCGCCTTGCAAACCCCCTACATCCGGCGTTGCTGCACGTGTTGGGTGGCGCTGTCACCCAAGCTGGGTTCCGCGTTGTCGTCTGGAGCACGGATGACGTAGACGAGAAAGCTGCCGCCGACGCGGTGAGAGGAAGTCTTGTCGACGGCGTTATCATGACTGCCGCGACTACCGCCTCTACACAGCTCTATGAGGCGGTGCAACTCAAGGCGCCCGTCGTTTTGGTTAATCGTGTGGTAGAAGGATGGCCTTGCGATCAGGTGGCCAGCGACAATGTCGCCGGCGCGCGCATGGTTGCTGAGTATTTATTGAATTCGGGCCGCCGCCGTATCGGAATGGTAGGGGGGATTTCGCTGGCCAGCAGCATCCGCCAACGCCAGTTCGGGTTCCGCGAAATGCTGGCAAGCCGCGGACGTGCGCTGGACGAGAGGCTTTGTGAACTGGTTGAACAATTTTCCTACAGGACTGGTTTTGAGGCGGCGGCGCGCCTGCTTGATCTTGCCGAGCCTCCCGACGCCCTTTTCTGTGTTAACGATTTCCTCGCCCTGGGGGCAAGAGATGCAGCTCGCAACCGCGATTTCGATGTTCCCGGTGCACTTTGGATCGTCGGTTACGACGACATCGAGATGGCATCCTGGCATGCTTTCGACCTTACGACCGTCCGGCAGCCACTTTCGCAGATGGCGGAATACGCAGTGCGTTTTCTGCTCGAACGCATCAGCGGCTACGAAGGTGAGGGCCGGAACATTCGTCTGTCGAATGATCTTGTACTCCGTGGATCGACTTCGCGACGGCAGAACACTTCAACTTCAACTAGCAATAGCTGTACCGAGCCGCACCCGATTACGGAAGACAAATGATGAGGGCTTGTGCCTCGTCGATACTTACAACGCAAAAGGAGCACGATGAAAATCACTGGTATTGAAGCAATGATCCTGCGAACCAAGATGGATAAGCCGTTCACGTCTGCACGGGGATGGTGGTACAAGACGAAGAACGCAATGCTGGTGAAGGTCAGCACCGACGAAGGTATTGTGGGCTGGGGCGAGGCCTACGGTCCTGGTGAGATGACCAAAACCGCTATCGAAACCCTCTTGGCGCCAATGGTCTGCGGCGCCGATCCCTTCGATGTCGATGTGCTGTGGGAAAAGATGTACCAGCGCGTCGAGGACTACGATCCGCAGGGCTTTGGCGTGGCCGGCATCAGCGCTATCGATATCGCTCTTTGGGACATCATGGGCAAGACGTTGAACCGCCCCGTATACCAATTGCTCGGCGGAGCTCATCGCAAGACGGTCAGAGCATACGCCACCGGACTTTATTTCATGAGTGAAGACGGCGACCACACCGCGCCTTCGGTCGAAGAAGCCCTCATGTACAAGCAGCAGGGTTTCACCGGAGTCAAGATGAAGATCGCGCTGCCTCCGCGCCAGGAACTGAAGCGCGTTGAAAAAGTACGTGTGGCATTGGGCTCCGAGATTGAACTGATGGTCGACGCCAATCACGGCTACAACCTCAGCAATGCGCTCCTGCTGGGCCGAGAATTCGAGAAGATGGGCCTGGCTTGGTTCGAAGAACCGGTTTCGCCGCACGACCTCGACGCCTACGCCGATCTTAGAAGCAAACTGAGCATCCCGCTGGCTGGCGGGGAGAACGCTTTTACGCGCTATGCCTTCAAGGAGATCATCGAGAAGAGAGCGATGGACATCATCCAGCCCGACGTTTGCTGTGCCGGGGGCATGACGGAGACCAAGAAGATCGGCCACATGGCGGAAACCTACGGCATTGGCGTGATACCTCACGTATGGGGTTCGGCGGTTGGACTCTTCGCCGCTCTTCACACGATGGCCTCACTTCCGCCCGCTCCGCATAGCTGGCGTCCAGCGCCGATGTGGATGGAATACGAGCAGACCGAGAACCCATTCCGCGATCATCTCGTCGCTGAGCAAGTTTGTCAGAAGAACGGCATCGTCAGCGTGCCGGAAGGCCCTGGGCTCGGCTTCACCATCAACGAAGACACGATTAAGCGGTATCGGATTGCGTAGGTAAGGATAATGACCATCAAAGCCGATGTGCTGCGCGATTTTTACTATCGCGTTCTGATCCTGTGGGTACAGGAACGGAGGAGGCGTCGATCACGGCCGATGCGCTGATCGACGCGGACCTCCATGGACTTGAAACTCACGGCGCTTTTCGAATTCCCGCCTACGTGCGTGTCGCGATAGAGAACGCGCTCGAACCCGGGGGGAAGCCACGCGTCGAATGGCGCAAAGGTGCGCTCTCTCTGGTCAACGGCAACAACGGATGGGGGCAGCCGGCTGCCGAGCTTGCCGTGAGCGAGGTGATCGCAAACGCCAGAAATAGCTGCATTGGCGCCGCCGGCATCCACAACACAAACCATATCGGGACTTGCGCATACTATGCACGAATGCTGGCCAGAGCGGGGCTGGTCGGATTCGTTACCACGAACTCGCCTCCAAACATGCCGCCTACGGGCGGCGCGGAAGCCGTGCTCGGAACCAATCCTATTTGCTTCAGCGCCCCGGCCTCGGGCGGTCGCGTTGTCGTAGTCGACATGGCGACTTCAGTCGTTGCCAAGGGCAAGATTATGCTCGCAGCGGAGCGCGGGGAAGCAATTCCAGCGGGCTGGGCGGTAGACAAAGACGGGCATCCAACCACGGATCCGAAGGCGGCTCTGGGCGGCTACCTTCTTCCTGTCGGCGGCCCCAAGGGATACGGCCTTGCCCTCTTCGCCGACATCTTTGCCGGCGTACTTACCGGCGCAGAGGTGGCAAAAGATCTGAACACGATGTATTCGCCACAACTGAAGAAGTCTGGCGTCGGCGCGTTTCTGTTCGGTATCGATACAGCCGCCTTCGGAGCCGGTGATGTGAGTGCGCGGATGGATAAGCTGATCGAGATGGTAGTTGGGGCGAAGCTCGCCGAGGGAGCCACGAAAATCTATCTGCCCGGCGAGATTGAAGAATCGACGGCCGGGAGACGGAAGCGGGAAGGCATCGCAGTCAGCGCATCCGTGCTCGCAAACCTCCATAAAGTTGCCAATGATCTTGGAGTAACGCCGCTGGCGGTGCAGTAAGGGGAACTCACTTATGTTTCATGCTCTACAACTCGAATCGGTGGATAACGTTGCCACGGTAGTCGCCGACATCGCTAAAGGCAGCGTCATAACCGTCCAAGCTGGAGCTAGAGCGGTAACGCTCTCGACTTTGGAGTCGATTCCGTTTGGTCATAAGATAGCCCTGCAGCCGATCAAGCGGGGCGAAGTTGTCACCAAATACGGGCGGCCAATAGGCCGGGCACTCATCGACGTAGCAAAGGGTGGCCTGATCGGCGCGCACAACATTGAAGGCATGCGGGGCCGAGGCGACCTTGCAATCCAGGAAGGCGAGGCCGAATGACTTTCTTAGGTTTTCCTCGCCCCGGCAATCTGGCGGGGACTCGAAACTATATTCTCATCGTACCTGCCGGCAGGCTTCTGAATATAGCTGCAACTCGAGTGAGCCAGTATGTCCACGGAACCAAGTGCGTGATTACCGCCGGCGAAAACGGACGGCACAAGAAGGATCGCGAACGCCTTGCGCGAATCTACGTGGGTCTGGCAAAGAATCCCAACGTCTATGCAACCGTTGTGCTTGGGGCAAAGAAGGGCTTTGGCTACCAGGAGGTTGAGCCTTACAACCTGGCGCATGAAATCGCAAAGGCGGGCAAACCGGTCGAGGTCTTTACTGTCGAGGAGTCCGGCGGGCTGGAGCGGCTGGTGGAAGATGCCATCGATCTCACCCGCCGCTATGTTCACCAGGCGTCGCTCGTCAGGCGTGAGCCGGTCTCGATGGACAAGCTCACGATCGGCGTGAAGTGCGGGCTTTCCGACGCAACGAGCGGCATTGCCGGCAACCCGTCCTTCGGCAAAGCCGCGGATCTGCTGATCGCGGCCGGAGGCAGTGCGATCTTCTCGGAAACGGTGGAGTTGATCGGGGCCGAGCAGGATATCGCCGCACGGTGCGCGAATGCGGCAGACGCGAAAAGGCTGCTGGAGATGGTTGCCGAAGTGGAACTGGCGGCCAAGCGAACCGGCGAAGACATCCGCGCGATCAATCCCCTGCCGTCGAACATCGCGGCCGGCCTGTCCACGCTGGAAGAGAAATCGCTTGGCGCGGTGCGTAAGGCGGGAACCTCACCCATCGTCGGCGTGCTCGAGTACGCCACACAGCCGAGCAGGAAGGGCCTGCATTTCATGGATAGCTGGCAATCGTCGTTTTCGTTGCCGATGAGTTTAGCGGCTGCCGGATGCCAGATATCGATTTACCAGCTCGGCGGCGATGACCTGCCGAGCAATGATCCACCCATGCTGGCAACGAATACCGGTGTAGTTGCACCGCTGATGATGATCACCGGCAATCCTAGAACGGCGAGCAAAGCCAAGCGCAGCATCGACTTTTCATCGGGTGCCATCATCACGGGCGAATCCACTGTTGAACAGATGGGTGAAGCGTTGTACGCGAAGATTATTTCCGTTGCCTCGGGAGAGCTTACGAAGGGGGAGACTATTCGCTACTCCGACCCGCTCGAACCCTACTTCCTAGGTCCGGTGTTCTGAGGAAAAATCATGAGACTGGTCAGCTTCCACGCCGAACAGAAGGTGCAGCTTGGCGCATTGGTAGACAACAGCACAATCATCGACGTAAATGCCGCCGCAGCGGCGTTTGGACTCCGCAGTGCAACTGGCGTCCTCGATGTGCTGGAATCGTCGGATGGACTAGCTCGAATTGCCGCGATTCTCGCTGCAGTGAAAGGCAAAAGCGGTTCCTGGGCTTTGGCGAGCAGCGGTGTAAAGCTGGCGCCTCCCATTCCCCGAACGGCGAAAATTCTTGGCGTAGCACTCAACTACCACGATTTTTGCCTGCGCGGAAAGCTTGAGACCCCAACCGCACTGAAAGTCTTTTCCAAGCTACAGACGACAGTGGTGGGTCCCGAGGACGTGATCGAACTTCCCACCGGACACAAAGTCACCTACGAAGGCGAACTCGCGGTCGTTATGGGCCGGCGAGCGAAGAACATTCCGGTTTCCGAAGCCTGGGATTACGTGGGCGGCTACACCGTGCTGAACGACCTCACCGCCAACGACGTCGCGAGGGAAGACGTACAGCTTATGCGAGGCAAGAACTTTGATACGTTCTGCCCGATCGGACCGACTCTCGTCACCAAAGATGAGGTTCCAGATCCTTACAAATTACGCATCAAGACCACCGTTAATGGAGTAGTGCGCCAGGATTCAACGGTGGAACAGCTGATCTTCAAGATACCGGATATCATCAGCTATTTCGCGTCGTTTCTAACCTTGGAACCCGGCGATGTTATTGCCACCGCTACGCCGGCCGGCACTGCTCTACAGCACGACCCTCCGGCGTTTTTGGCAGTGGGCGACTTGGTCACGGTTACCGTCGAGAGGCTGGGCACGATCACAAACAGGGTTGTCACTGCAACAAAAGATGTGGCGCGCACGACTGCAAACCTTGCCGCTGGCTAGGGAAGGAGAAGGATATGCACGGTTTGGGAATGTTGTTGGAATTACGATAGCCTATATCGTAGGCACGACCCTGATAGGGATGTGGTCAGTCAAGTACGTGAAAGACACCACGACCTTCATGACCGCCAAGAACATGCTCGGGCCTTGGATCATCGGCGTGCTTCTGATGAGTGAATTTGTTGGCCCCGGCACTTTTATAGGCGTCGCCGAATCGGCTTTTTCCAAAGGCATATTCTCGGGCCTGGCCCACATTTCCCTATCGCTTGCCTTTCTCTTATACGCCTTTTTTATGGCGCCGAAGTATAACACCGCCGGTGAATACACCATCTCGGGCATATTGCAAAAGAGGTATGGACAAGGTACGCGCTGGATCGTGTCACTGGTCATGATCTATGCCCTGCTTGCGGTCAACGTAACCAACTTTACTGGCGGGTCGGTAACCATTGCGACGATGCTTAACCTTGATGTTAAGACGGCAAGCCTGATTCTCGCCAGCCTCATAGCCGCAATCGTTGCCACCGGCGGTCTGCGTGGAATCGGCATCTCGAATCTCTTTCACATCGTCGTGAAGTACGTTGCCCTGGTCGCGCTCGCCTTTACGGCCTGGATGCTCCTGAAGGCGAACCCCGGAGCAGCGGCTCGCATTCCGGCGACACACTATTCTATTAAAGGGACCGGGCTCTCGCTGCCTCTGGTCTGGGCACTGGGCAATATCGGCGCCGTGTTTTCCACGCAGTATGTTGTGCAGTCGATTAGCTCGTTAAGGGACCAGAAGGAAGCTTTCAAAGCGAGCCTCATCGCCAGCATCACGATCATTCCTACTGGCATTTTCGCGGCCTATGCTGGCTTTGCCGCGCGCGGACTCTTTCCCAATATCAAGGGAGTCACCGCCGTAGCAGTGCTAATGAAATCCATGACTCCGGTGTGGGCAGGAATTGTGTCTGCCGGCGTTATCGCGAGCGCCTTCGTGGCTCTTTCAGCGTGCATCCTGGGTGCGACGGCACTGTTCATCAAAGATTTCTATGTGCCACTCGTAAATCCAAACGACCGCCAGACAATGATTGCGACCCGGGTTGCGGCGATCGTCATTACGTTTATCCAGTTGCCCTTTGTCTGGTATGTTCCCGCCCTTTTATCCACGCTGTTTTTCTCGCGCGGTCTTCGGGCATCGATCGGCGTGCTGGCCGTGTTTCTCTTCTATCTGCCGAAGATTGGCTCAGGCCGTGGAGTAGTTGGCGGCCTTCTCTGCACCATCGTCGGCACCACGATCTGGTACGCTCTTGGCAATCCCTTCGGGATTGATAACCTCTACATCGCGATTGCGATGCCGGCGCTCGGCATGTTCGTCGATCACTTCATTACCAAATTAGGGGCTAAGCGAGGGCTCAGCCCCGCCGTAGTGGTCGCAACTGCGCCCACTCATGAGACGCATGTGAAACCATAGTGGGCATTTGCCTTTAAGAACAATCTGGAAGGTGGCGAATATGGCGCAGTCCGACCCTACATCATGTACCCGCACGTCGATCTCGGCGCACGAGGCACGCATCCCAGGAGCGGCGCTCCTCAAGAGGGCGCAGGAATACGATGAACACTGAAAACAGTCTTGCCGAACACTTTCTCGGGCACTGCAGTTCGCGGCTTGAGGTGCTCTCTTCCTGGGCGGACGATTGCTTGAGTCGCCTTACTCATGATCAAGTCTGGTGGCGCGCCGGGGAGGCACAAAATGCAATTGGGAATCTGGTCCTGCATCTCTGTGGGAATGTTCGCCAACGTATCTCATCGTCACTTTCCAACAATACTCCCGATACGCGAGACAGGGATCGTGAGTTTGATTCGCGCTCTTGCGCCACACCCGAGGAGTTGCGCGAACTGCTAAAGGCAGCGGTCGCCGAAGCGATTGCCACCTTACGGCAGTTTCCCGCGGACCGCCTCCTGGAACGGGCCCAGATACCATACTACGAACGTTCCGTAATGCAGAATATCTTTGCGGTTGTGGAGCATTTCGCTCAGCACACTGGCCAGATCATGTTTGCTACCAAGCAACTGACGCATCAGGAATTGGGCTACTACCCACACCTGAAGCGCAAGAAAGCTAGTAGCTAAAAGCCGACGGAACTGCCGCGAGCAGGATTAGGTACGTCTGTTTACGGCAACGATTCATGTCGAAGCGGTCATAACGAATGTGAGTGGAGGACTACCGTGACGGATTTAACTTGTGATGTCCTGGTTGTGGGTGGTGGTATTGCTGGCGTAGCTGCGGCTACCGCCGCGGCGCGACAGGGTTCGAAGACCATTCTGATCGAGAGCAAAACATTTGTGGGCGGAGTGCCTGCGACGGGCTACTGCTTGCACAACTTCATTGCTAAAGATGGCCGCCAAGTCGTTTTCGGTCTGGCGCAGGAGATAGTAGATAACCTTATCGAAATGGGAGGCGCCGTTGGGCATGTCCCTTATAAAGGATTTGTCTGCGCAGTGACACCGATTGATGGGGAAATGTTCCGGTTCCTGTCTAACCGACTAGTGGATGAGGCTGGCGCGCAAATGATCGTTGGAGTTATGGCGGTTGGCGCGGAAGTGGACGGCAATGGTCGCATCTCAAGTGTTCACGTCGCTACAAAGAGTGGAATAAGCAAGATTCGCGCGAAGGTGTATATCGACGCAAGCGGAGACGGTGACTTGGCGGTGTTCGCTGGCGCGAAGTATGGCAAGGGCGATGACAAGACCGGCAAGATGCAACCGGTCTCTATGATTATTCGGTGCTATGCGACCGATAACAACAAGATTGCGGAGCAGATTAGCGTTGTGACGCCCGCGATGGCAAAGCGTCGGGATCACCCAAATCCCATCCCAGTCTACTTCAACGGGCACTTTGGAAGATGGAACGATTATGTCCTTGAGAATGGCATTTTCCCCAATAAGGATCACAAGGTGTTCTTTAATACGGTGTGGCCGAACCATATCAATGTGAACACTTCCGCTGCCACCGGGATTGATGGGACGGATTCCGTAGACCTATCCAAGGGAACTGTGCAGCTCACAAAGCAGATCTACAAGATAGCCAAGTTCCTGCGGGAATTCGTCCCCGGTTTCAAGGACGCTTACTTCGCGCCTTCTTCCTGGGCACAGGTGCGGGAGACTCGGCGGATCAAGGGATTGTGTGAAATAACCGATCAGGACATACTTCAAGGCAAAAAGTACGCGGACACGATCGGCAAGATATGCTTCCCGGTCGACATTCATGATCCCGATACTGGGCAGGCGCACTTCCAAGATATCGGGGATGACGGAACATTCGATATTCCCTTTCGGGCCTTGGTTCCAGAGGGGTTGGCGAACGTGCTGGTTGCCGGTCGGTGTATTTCTGCTTCTCAGTACGCACAGGGAGCCACCCGCAACCATGCCCCCTGTTTGGTTACCGGGGAAGCCGCCGGAGTAGCCGCTTCCATCGCCGCGAAACGGAATTGCTCAATCCCCGAGGTGGACATAAAGCAGTTGCAGCGACTCTTGCTGGAAAACAAAGTCTTTCTGGGTGAGGGATTCTCGCCTGTAAAATCCGCTCAGGGACTGGGTCGTTAAGCTTGCGGGGAGTTCCGGCGGGGACTCCCTTTCCCAAAGATCTTGTTCGGCGATCTTCCGCGGACGAGAGCCGTTTTGGCCTGCGCAGGGCCCCGCCCGTCAGGTAATGAAGGAGTTCTTTCAGTGGCAAACGTGATCATGATCGGCATAGCTCTATTGTATGTGCTTATCACCACCGGCATCGGTGTGTACATGAAAAAGCACTCGCGCACTTCGTCCGGCTTCATGACAGGCGGAAAGCAATTTGGCGCCTTCGTCATCGGAGCGCTGATGATGTCGGAGTTCATCGCGGTTGGTTCCACGATCGGGACGGCGCAGACTGCATTTTTGAAGGGGATTTCGGCATCTTGGAATCTTTACACTCTAATGCTGGCTTTCACCGCATTCGCGTTGTTCTTAGCGAAGAAGTTCCATGAAAGATCCGAGTATACGATCTCCGGTGCAATAGCCAAGAGTTACGGTACTCATGCCAAGATCATCACGTCACTCATCATGACGTACGCTCTGGTGGTCTCCGTTATATCGACCTACGCGGGTGGCGCAGCAATGGTGGCACTTCTCATGCACGTGCCGAAGTCACTAGCTGCTGTCATTGTGGGAGTAGTGTCAGTTGTCTATGTCGCTGCGGGAGGTATGTCGGCTGTTGCCTATACGAACCTAGCGCATGTAACGGTGAAGTATTTGGGCGTGATTATCTGCGTGGCCGTGGGATTGGGTGCAGTTGGCGGAATGACGGGACTAAGAATGCATGTCAGTCCGCAAATGCTGAACTGGACGGCGATTGGCTGGCCCACGATCATCGCGTGGACGATCGGCAATATGGGAGCAATCTTCTCAACTCAATACATCATCCAGGCGGTAACCTCGACAAAGGACGAGCGTAAAGCGAGGCTGGCGAGCGTTTATGCCGGACTGCTGATAATACCGATCGGGTTCATGATTGCACTAGCAGGGGTGATGTCGAAGGCCATTTTCCCGACAGCTCCCTCTGCTCAAGCGCTACCAATCCTCGTGACGCTCATGAATCCCTTCGTCGGGGGCTTAGTGGTGGCTGGGTTAATCGCCGCAGTCTTCTCGGCATCATCGGCGGAGGCTCTGGCTTGCGCAGCTCTTTTGCTGAAAGACGTCTACTTGCCTTTTGTGAACAAGAATGCAACCGAGGCACAGTCTCTGAGGTTTTCGCGAATGGCAACAATTATCATGGGGCTCCTACCGGTCCCGTTTGCTATCTTTGTTCCGCAAATCCTCAATACCATGTTCTTTGCTCGTGCCCTGCGAACCACGATTGCCGTGGTTGTCGTCCTGATGTTTTACGCTCCGCGGTTCAGTAGCGGTCGCGGCGCATCGATTGGCTTGGTCACTGCTGCGGCGGCCACGACAGGGTGGTATATGTCAGGCAATCCTTTCGGGGTCGACAGCATTTACGTTGCTTGCGTTACGCCGGTACTCGTTATGGCTATCGACCATCTGTTTGCCGGAAAGAGACGGAAATCTGGAGAACCGCCCATGGCCGCAACGATAGTAAGCCAGGCACGGTAGAAGGAGTTAAAAGGCCCCGAAGCCAGGAGCTCAATAGATAGCCGCTGGTGGGCGGGATTGCGATTTATGGAGGAACGACAAAATGGAATTATTTGGCACATATGACGTAGTTGTAGTTGGCGCCGGGATCGCCGGGGTCGTGGCTGCGATACGCGCCGTTCGTGAGGGAGCCAAGACGCTGTTGTTGGAAGCCAGCGGATTTCTTGGAGGGCTTGTGACTGGTGGCAGGCAGACGAAGCCAACCGGAGTTATAAACGGTGGGACATTTCGAGAGCTGCTGGACAAATGCGTTGGCTATCAGGGTGCAGACCCCGTACCGAGGGAATCGTTTTGGGGCGCCTACACCGGAGCATTCGATGCCGAGACCATGCAGCGGGTCATGATGGAAACAGTAGAAGATGCCGGGGTCGAGGTTTTGCTGCATGCTCAGGCGGTACAAGCGGTCAGGGAAGGTAATACTCTCAAGGCATTGGAAATTCAGACGAAGTCCGGGAGAAAGCTTGTACTGGCGAAGGTGTTTGTCGATGCCTCGGGCGACGGGGATGTGGCCGCTCTGGCGGGCGCTGAGTTCATGCTCGGCAGAAAGCGGGATGGCCTTACGCAGCCTATCACCTCGTATCTCCGGGTTCTGAACGTCGACATTCCCAAACTCGTGGAGGACTGCAAAACCCACATGGACGACATGTGGGAACTGACCCTCCCGACGGACCAGGCAACTCGCAACGAAGACTATGTGCTGGTGTTTTTCACTACAGGATTTACGAAACGGATCGAGCAAGCGAAAAAAGAAGGCTTCAAATGGATTGTACCCAAAGATCATATGAGCCTGAAGGCCGGACTCATCCCTGGTGAAATCATTGTGAATGTCACTCGTGTCCACGGCAATGCGCTCGATGATCGTACTCTCAGTCGTGCTGAGTTTGAGATCAGGAAACAAGCTTACTGTGCATTCGACTTCTTGAAGCGTTATGTAAAAGGATTCGAGAACGCCATTTACCTGGAAGTTGCTCCCAAAATCGGTGTTCGCGAGACGCGACGAATCAAGTGTCGGTACGTTCTCACCGGAGCTGATGTTCGTGGACAAGCACGCTTTGAGGACGCGATAGGCCTCTGCAATTCCCCGGTGGATATCCATGAACCCGGTGGCGTCAGGGCAACCATGGAGAACGTTGGGACGGGGTACGCCATCCCCTTGCGTTGCATTGTCCCGGAAAAGATAGAAGGCTTGTACGTCGCCGGCCGATGCATGTCTGTGGATGAGACTGCATTTGGGTCTACCAGGAACCTACCCGCTTGTGCCATGACCGGAGAAGCCGCCGGGGTAGTGGCAGCTTATTGCGCCAAGCATGGCGTGCCAACACCGCAAGTTCCTGCAGAGGCGGTTCAGCAAAGATTACGAACAATCGGCGTAGTGTTGGGTACCCCGCTAGAAATTGCTAGTGCGCGTTAGCATCATCGTTGAGAAGATCGGGGATCTAGTGCGCTCGATAATTGGAGGAGATTGGTTACATGGCTCAGGGACCTAGTGTTGCCAAAGCAAAACTTCAACCCGAGAGGTCTCGCACGCGCCGGTTCATAAGCGCAATCGGGGCAGTCATTTGCACCCTACTGGCCATATACCTTGCCTTTCACCAGCCGCCCCAAGGGCTGACCGTAACTGCCATGCGCGCATCAGGCATCCTGGTCTGGGCGGTATCTTTCTGGATTCTGGAAGTCATCCCGGAATATATCACCGGCCTGCTGATGTGCACGCTCTGGGCGATGACCAAGGTCGTGCCGTTTGAAAAGGCCTTTGCCTACTTCTCAACCTCGACTTGGTGGATCATGGTTGGCGCATTTGGCCTCGGCGTGGCCGCCACCAAATGCGGTCTGTTGCGGCGCATCTCACTGTTCATTTTGAGATTGTTTCCAGCAACCTTTACCGGGCAGGCCTTGGGATTGCTGGGGGCGGGAACGGTCGTGTCGCCTCTCATCCCCAGTGCGAACGCCAGAGGTGCGATCGCCGCGCCTATAGCGTTGGCTATCAGTGATTCTCTAAAGTTCGACAGAAAGACCGACGGGGCCTGCGGATTGTTCGGAGCTATGTTCGTCGGCTTCTGCGTCATAGGATCGCCGGCTTTCCTAAGCGGCTCCTTTACCAACTATGCCACGATGGCTCTCTTTCCTAAAGCCTATCAGAATGTTACCTGGGCCTTATGGCTGCTGTATGCACTGCCTTGGGCTGTTGTCGTCTTCATAGGCAGTGGACTCGCTATCTATTTTCTCTACAAGCCGCCTCAAACTGTGACCTTGCCGAAACGGTTTGCATCTGACGAATTGTCCCGCCTGGGGCCAATGGGGCGAGACGAGAAACTTACCTTCGTTGTTCTGATGACCACGCTGGCGCTGTGGATGACGGAAAGTATTCACAGGATTGCCTCGGGAGAGGTCGCGGTTGTTAGCATCTGCGCGCTGCTGGCGTTTAATGTCTTAAACCGTGACGATTTTCGTAAAGGCATCGACTGGTCTGCCATTATCTATGTCGGTTGCATTATGAACATAGGCGTGGTATTCCAAGTACTAAAGATCGACCTGTGGCTTGGACATGCATTGGAGCCGATAATCTCCAGATTCTTGTCTAATCCTTACCTTTTTGTGGTGGTACTGGCGCTTTCAGTCTTCGTCGCCCGCTTCATCATTATTTCGCTGGCCGCGACCGCTGTTATCTTTACGGTTGTTTTGACCCCATTGGTTACGATTCATGGTATGCACCCATGGATCATCGCCTTTGTTTCGTTTGCATCTTCCAACATCTGGTTCTTCTTCTTCATGAACTCGTATTACTTGCTGTCCTTCTACGGAACCGGCGGTGAAATGGTCGAGCATCGTCAGATGATCAAGCTTTCGTTTGCCTATGCAATGATTGCCATAGTCGGATTCCTGGTGAGCGTGCCGTACTGGCGGTTGCTTGGGCTGATTCACTAGCTAGGCGAAGCACAGTGAGAGGAATTCTTAAGTCAGTCAAAGGAGCTATGAAATGGAGATAGTGGGTATTTACTTAACGCCACCGAACGCAACAGGTTGTGGTTTGACCAGGGTTGCAAACGGGACCGGATCTACCTGCACAGCCTGCTGGGCCAAGCGATAGAAGAGTTTGCCG
>JBEKBO010000036.1:0-37040 GCA_050015355.1 Candidatus Korobacteraceae bacterium
TGCTATGAAGCGCGGAGGTCTCATCAACCTGAACGCGTGGCTCGATGCGCACTTTGGGCATCCTGCCGTCGGAGTGCTTGCGTCCGCTCCCCAGGGCCTCCAGGCTGCGCTCACCCGTGAGCACATCGACAAAGCTGCGCCGAAATCGGTCCCACTCCTGAAGGTTCAGCTCCAGCGTGTGAAATCGATCGGTGAAGAGAAACGTGTCGACTACCACGCCGGCAGCGTTGGAGAAGGCATCCGCCTTCACGATATTCATCCCCCAAGCGGCCAGAATCCCGGCCAGCTTGGCGAAGAGCGCCGGCTGATCGTTGGTGACGACCGTCATCTCGAACGTATCTCGACTGCGCCTCAGGATGGTCTGCACGGGTTCGGAGCGCAGCTTGGCGGCAAGTTCCACGTGGGTGATGATGTCTTCCGGGCTGTGCAGGCGCAGATAGCGGCGCGGCAGGCCGTCCAGAAACTCACGCAGACGCCTCGTCCCAAGGCGCGGAGCTATGAGGCGGATACTTGCAAGTTGCTCGTCCCGGATATCGGCGTGGACACGTTCGTCATCGACGCTGCGATCGAGATAATTGGTGGTGGCAACGTAAAGCTGCCAGAGATTTTCCGCCTTCCATGCGGTCATGGCGTCAGGATTAACCGCGCTGATGTCGGCGTAAGTCAGCAAGCAGAGCATCTTGAGCCGCTCGGGCGAGCCGACGGCGCGCGCTAAATTTTTCAGCGTAGCCGGGTCAAAGATATCGCGGCGCATCGCCGCGGACATATCGAGGTGGTAAGCGATCAGGAAACAGACGGTTTCACGTCCGTCCGGCAGAAGGTGCAAGTCCGCGCAGATGCGACTGGCGGCTTTCAGGCTGTCATCCACATGCGATTCAGAGCTGCCGGCTTTGCCCACATCATGGAGCAGCATTGCCAGGTACAGCAGGTCAGGGCGCTCGATTTCGCCAAGCAGCTCGGCAAAATGACGCTCCTGGTCGCTGTCCTTGCGCAAACGATGAAGCGTATCAATGGTCAGAAAGGTATGCTCGTCGACCGTGTAACGATGATAGTAGTCGCGCACAACAAGCGAATCGAGCGCGCGGAATTCGGGAACGAGCATGCCGAGCACGCCGAGTTCCTGCATGGAGCGCAGGGCCAAGCCGGCATACGGGCGAGTCAAAACCGTACGCAACGCCTGCCACCGTGAAGCACCCGCCAATGGCCCGCTGGAAACCGCAGGGAACGCCTGCTCGAGACGCTCCTCAGTGCTGCCGGAGAGTTTGAATCCGTGCTGCGCAACGAACTCAAAGACCCGCAGAAAAACATCTTGATCGGTAACCGAAGAGGGCTGTTGAAGATAAATGCGTCCGTTCACGGCGGCGAAATCGGGGTTGGAAAGCCGTGACCGCCAACTTTGAAACTGCTGGTAAATCGAAGAGCGCGCCGGAACTACGTCGTCGAGCATGATCGATGCCAGGCGATTGATGTTGCGGGCATGACGGAAGTAGCGGCGCATCCATGTGGCCGTGTCCGGGGCATCCGGAAAGCCTATGCGATCCTGGGCCGCGGCATCTTGCGCCTCCCAGGAAAGCCTGTTGTCGTCTCGTCCCGCGCGATAGTGCAGAAAGCAACGCACGGCGCTGAGAAAATCGATCGCCTGCTCCGTGTAGCCGCGCAGGTTAGCCGGAAATCCGTCTTCGGGATGGATCCATCCGTGGCTCCGCGAAAAGCCGTTGAGCAGCGAAAGCCAGCAAGCAAGATGATAGTCGCGCAGCCCGCCGGGCGTATCCTTCACGTTCGGCTCAAGGTGGAAGATGGTATTGCCCATCTTGCGCCGGCGTTCTTCATTCACCTCCGAAAGCCCGCGCACCAAGTCCTGCCACTCGCGCAAGATGAGCTTTGGCAGAACCTGCTCCCGCAGCCGGCGGAATAGCTCGAAATCGCCCGCCAGGAAACGACAGTCAAGAAGAGAAATGTTGAATTCAAGATTATCGCGATGAAGGAGGTCACACTCTTCCAGGGTGCGGGTGGTCGGGCTAAGTTTCAGCCGTATATCCCACATATCCTGGCAGAGTTGGCGGATGACGTCCTTCTGTTCCGGGCCGGGAAGCGTTTTCTCGAACAGGAACAGCAGGTCGATATCCGAATGCGGATACAGTGAACCGCGCCCGTAGCCGCCGATGGCAATCAGCGCAAGGCCCGCCGGCGCCGCCTGCTCGGGAGATACATACTCTTGCCACAGACGCAAAGCCAGGGAGTCAACCACCGCGGTGCGGCGCCGAATCGCCAATCGTCCATCATGGGCCGCCGCGAAGTCGAGACGAATACGCTCCGTCTCAGCATCGTAAAGAGTTCGCAGGGTCTGAGCCAGGCCGCCCGCGGCCATCAATGCACCTCTTGGGCTACGCTACAGCGCGTTGTTGCCGCGCTCCTCGTTACGAATGCGAATGGTCTCGTCGACGCGAGTGAGGAAAATTTTGCCGTCACCGATTTTGCCTGTCTGGGCCGCTTTGATGACGGCGTTGACAGCCTGCTCCACGACCTCATCGCGAAGCACGATTTCCAGTTTGATTTTTGGCAGAAGGTCGACGGTATATTCCCGCCCGCGATAAAACTCGGTGTGGCCCTTCTGGCGGCCGTGGCCGCGCGCTTCCAGGACGGTCAGACCGTCGATTCCGATTTCCAAAAGTGCGCTCTTCACGGCATCGAGCTTAGAGGGTTGAATGATCGCTTCCAGTTTAGTCATCGTTCTCCCGTGAGTACGCGAGTGCGTCCAGACTCAATCATAAATTATTTCCGGAAGCTTCCCAGTAGTAACCCTCTTCACCGTGCTGCGTGACGTCCAGACCCTCGATCTCGTCTTCCGCCGGCACGCGCAACCCGATGACGGCGTCGACGAACTTCAAAATCGCTATCGTTCCCACCGCGGCGATCGTCCAGGCAATTGCGACGCCGATCAACTGGTTGAACAACTGATGGAAATTACCGTCGATCCAACCGGAGCCAAGTACGTTGCCCTGGGCATCCTTGAAAATCGGGTTGATGAGCTTGCTGGCAAAGACGCCTGTCAGCAGCGCACCAAGCGTGCCCCCCACCCCGTGAACCCCGAATGCGTCAAGACTGTCGTCGTAACCGAAGATGGACTTCACCTTGGTGACCATCGCGAAGCAGACTACGCCGGCAAGAAGTCCGATCAGCAACGCTGGCATGGGACTGACGAAACCGGCCGCCGGAGTGATTGCAACCAGACCGGCGACCGCTCCGCTGATTGCGCCCAGTGCGCTCGGCCTTCCCATGACCATCCATTCGGTTGCTCCCCAACCGACCGTGGCCGCTGCCGCGGCAAAATGAGTGGCTACGAAAGCACTGGTGGCGAGGCTGCCCGCGGCCAGCGCACTGCCGGCATTAAAGCCAAACCAGCCGACCCACAGCATGCAAGCGCCGATCAGGCTGAGCACTACGCTGTGCGGAGGCATGGGCTCCTGCGGATAACCCACACGCTTGCCCAGATACAAGGCCGTAACCAGCGCCGAAACACCGGATGTTATATGCACGACCGTTCCGCCGGCAAAGTCTAGAGTCGGGAAGAGTCCGCCTAGGGAAGCGTTCAGCAGGCCGCCCTTGCCCCAGACCATGTGCGCCATTGGCGCATAGACGATGATCGACCACAAGACCAGGAACAGCATCATGGCGCTGAACTTCATCCTCTCGGCGAAAGCGCCAGTGATGAGCGCGGGAGTAATGATGGCGAACATCAACTGGTAAATCATGTACGTCTGCAACGGAATGGTGGCCGCATAGTCGGGATCGGGTTGCGCCCCGACCCCGTGCAGGAACGCGTGATGCAAATTGCCGATGAAGCTGTTTCCCGAGCTGAAACACAGGCTGTAGCCAACCAGCCCCCAAAGAACGGTGATAACGGCCATCATGGCGAAGCTCTGCATCATGGTGGCCAGAACATTCTTCTTGCGAACCAACCCGCCATAGAACAAAGCCAGGCCGGGACCAGTCATCATCAGGACCAGCGCGGCACAAACCAGCATCCAGCCATTGTCCGCGGCACCGTGAGCATCGGCGATCTTCTGCTCCAACTCGGCGATCCGCTCAGGTGTTACGACGGATTGCGTCGCGGGGACCGTCTGGGCGCAGAGCGCGCAGCCGATCAAAACGACACAAAGGAGGAGGCTCCATTCGCGAACATTTCGAATGCGGATGGTTGATTTCAGGCTCTGAAGGAACAAAAGGACTCTCCCTGATAGGGCGGTAGCTTGTTCTTTACTTAATACCGGGTATGCTGCTGCAACGGAAATCAAAAGTCTTTATTGGAGCTATCAAAGTTGTTTATGCGCTCGATACACCGGACGCTAAAACCGCGCAAATTGCTACTCTTAAGGTAAGTTGCTCACATGGACTACCGTGAAGTTCGGCACACTGATCTTCGAGTATCGCGCCTCTGTTTCGGCTCTATGACCTTCGGCAGGCAGACCAACCAGTTGGCAGCTAACGCCATGGTTGATCGCTGTATCGACGCCGGAATCAATTTCTTCGATACCGCCAATACGTATGAGCATGGCAAGTCTGAAGTCAAATTTTGCGGGGCTCGCTCTGCTCTGCCTGAAGCGCCGTAACCCAGGTTAAGTGCTTAAGCTCTTGATTAGCCAGGTGCATAAACTGGCAGTCGGATACGCCAAATATGAACTCTTATTCATCAGCCAACGACTCTGCTTTTTAGCCAGCAGCTCTGCTTTTCCAGCCTGACAAGCCGAGTTCCGCGCCAACTCTCAAGTTCTACTCGGGTCATCAGCTCTTAACAACAGCTTTGTCCAAAGTGGCTGCTGAAGTGCAACAGCTCTGGCGAGGGGTACTATGACCGGGGTTCGAAGCGTCTGCAAACGGCAACTGATTTTAGGGCTGTTGATTTTGGGGACAACGTTTTGTGTCCCCATATCCGCATTGGCTCAAGTGGTGATTACGGTGATTTCGCCGGCGAACGGATCCACCGTAAGCGTTCCGTTCGTCGTGGACTTTACTTACAGCGCCACCGTTACCTATACCAAGCTTTGGATCGATGGGGTCGCAATCATCTCCGAACACAACGGAAGCGCCTTCAATTACACGGTCACGTCGCTCGCCGTAGGGTCGCATACCTTGTCGCTGCAGGCGCATGATGCCAGCAGCAATACAACCAACACCGTCCACGAAACGATCACGGTTTCTTCCACCCCTCCGACGATCGTGAACGTGACCCCGTCATCACAGACAATGCTGGAAGGAACCCAATTTACCTTCACCTCGAACGTCCACGCCACCTGGGTCGCGTCGGGGGGAGATGGCAGCATCCCTGCATCTTGCAGCACCGCCACTACCTCGTGCGTATTTACGGCCGGCGCTACGGCTGGAGCGGAAACGCTTACGGCGACCGCAACCGATGGTTCGGGCGCCAGCGGATCGGCGAACATCACGATCACGTCTCTGCTCGTGAACCCGGCCTCGGCAACCGTGGTAGCCGGTGAGACGCAACCTTACACGACGAGTCCTTCCATTCCGGTAGGGTATACGGTGAGCCCTACGAGCATTGGCTCGTTCAGTGGCAACATTTTCACCCCGGCAGCGACGACGACGGGCGGACTTGGTACGGTGTTAGCCACGGCAACCGACGGCTCCGGAGCGACCGGTACGGCGGCGATTTCGGTCGTCCCTCTCGCCATCACGCCCAGTAATCCGAGCGTGGCGGAAGGCCAGAACCAGACCTTTACCGCGAATGCGCCGGTTACCTGGGGTGTGACGGGCGACGGAAATTTCCTAACCGCGTGCACGAACACATCGTGCGTCTTCACCGCCAATTCAACCGGAACCCAGGCGACTGTCACGGCCACAGAGACCAGTCCCGCCGCATTGTCGACCACCACGACGGCTACGATTGGTCCGCTGAAGCTCACTCCGTCATCCGCGACTACGAGCGTGAACCGGACGCAGCAATTCACGGCCAATGCGCCGATCACAAACTGGTCGGCCACTTGCGGAAGCGTCCCCTCCACGTGCACTGGCGCAACGTCGTGCGTCTTTACCGCTCCCAGTACGGTTCCAGGGAGCCCGGGAACTTGCACCATCAGCGCGACTGATGCGGGCAACGCTACCGTGCAGGCAGTCGATACGATTACAGCGCAGCCGCCTCCGAGCAAACTCAACTACACCACGTGGAAATACGACAACGGACGCACCGGATTGAACCCGAACGAAACGACATTGACCCCTTCGAATGTGAACTCGCAGAGCTTCGGCTTGAAGTTTACCGATACAGTGGATGGCCAGTTATATGCGCAACCACTGTACCTGTCGAACGTGACTATCAATGGCGGCACGCATAACGCCGTCTATGTCGCGACTGAGCACGACACGGTGTACGCCTTCGACGCCGATGCGGCGGGTCAGCCACTGTGGCAGAAGTCGCTAATTATGAATGGCGGCTCATCCGTGCCGGCAGCCAAGGTGCAGAGCACGATCGCTACGGAAGTGGGTATCACCGGAACGCCGGTCATCGACATCAGTACAGGCGTTAACAATGGCGTGCTTTATGTGGTTGCGCAAACGCTGGAGGGCGGCAACTACATTACGCGCCTGCACGGCCTGGATGTAACCACCGGCAGCGAAGTACCCAACAGTCCGGTTGTTGTCTCCGGAACATACCAAGGAACCACTTTCTCTTCCCACGCGCAATTGAACCGGCCGGCTCTTTTGTTGTCGAACGGCAACGTGTATCTCGCCTTTGGCCCCGGCGATGGCGATCGTCCTGGCGTGAATATTTCCTGGCATGGCTGGCTCTTCGGCTACAACGCAACCACCTTTGCGCGAGTGGGTATCTGGTGCTCGACGCCGACCAACGATGGCAAGGGCGGCATTTGGGGCGGCGGCGGCGGTATCGCCGGAGATTCCGAGGGGAACATTTACGCCGCGACCGGAAACGGCAACTGGGATGGCACGTCGCAGTTTGCCATGAGCTGGGTAAAGTTCGACCCAACCGTGACGCTCCAGGATTTCTGGACTCCCTACAATGAAGCAAGCATGTCTACCAATGATTGGGACCTGGGCTCGGGAGGCATCCTGGTTGTTCCCGACGGAGCTTCGAGCCAATTTCCGCACGAACTGATTGGCTGCGGGAAACCGGCACCGATCTATGTGGTAAATCGCGACAACATGGGCCACCTCCACCCGGGCTCCGACAGTCAGATTATCCAGTCACTCTCCAATGTGGTCGGTGGCGGCAGCGGGACTCACACCAGCGACCACTGCTTCTCAACGCCCGCCTATTGGGACGGTAATCTGTACTTCGTGGGGAACGCTGACGTGATGAAGATGTTCCAGCTGGATTTCTCCACCGGGAAACTGGCGACAACTCCCAGCTCCAAAGGCCCCTATAACTATTCTTTCCCGGGAGGGCAGCCGGTCGTTTCCGCCAATGGCTCTAGCGACGGTGTTGTCTGGGCGCTCGATTACACGTCCTACAGTTTGCATGCTTACGATGCCACCAATCTTTCGAAAGAACTGTACCGGAGTTCGTCTGTAGGGACAATGAAGTGGACGGTTCCAACCGTGATCAATGGCAAGGTGTATGTAGGTTCGAAAGGTAAACTTTCCGTCTTCGGACTCTTCTGACGCCGGAGAAACCTGAACGCCGCTTGTCCGGCACACGTTTGTGCACCCAATCGCCATCGCGGGCCACGCCTGGATGGCGATTTCATTTGCCGCGCTCAGTGCGCGTCGTTGCCGGCCATGGCGGCTGCCCGCCGGCCAACAATGACCTGCGCACACGCTCCCGTTTGGCATTAGAATAGGTATTCACCAGCAGGGTTCAAGCCAACGATTCCCATGCCACGATCGCCGTCGCACCGGATTTGCGGTCAGGCCTGCAAAGACGCCCGGGGAAACCCGCCGATGATCCGGCGGATCGTGGACCTGGCGCACGAAGGAGAACGAGATTGAGTCAGCTTGCGTCCACCGAAAACTCCAGCCAATTGCGCGATAAGACTATCGCGGTGCTCGGCGCTGGCAAGATGGGAAGCCTGATTCTGCGCTCGCTGTTGGATAGCGGCGTCGTGGAACGCAGTCATTTGCGAGGCTCGGTGAAACACAACGAGCGCGCACAGGAGCTGCGTGAGAGCTTGCAGATCAGCGTCGGTACGTCGAATCTCGAAGCGGCGCGCAATGCCGATGTCGTGATCATATGCGTCAAGCCTTCAGGCGTCTCGAAGGTGGTGGAAGCAATTCGCCAAGTGCTGTCACCCAACGTGCTGGTGATCTCGATTGCAACCGGCGTCACCACCGACGGCATTGAAGCCGTGCTCGATCCTGGCGTGCCTGTCATTCGCGCAATGCCTAACACGGCCTGCCGGATCGCCCGCGGCATGACGGCGCTGTGCGCCGGGAAATGCTGCCAGGAGTCGCACATGGCGATTGCGGAGACCATCTTCTCGCTCATGGGAAAAACCGCCGAAGTGGACGAAATCCACATGGACGCCGTGACCGGCCTCTCCGCCAGCGGCCCGGCATTCATCTACATCGTGCTTGAGGCGCTTGCCGAAGGTGGTGTCCGCGTCGGACTGCCGCGCGAGGTGGCAACCAATTTCGCGGCGCATGCCGCGCTCGGCGCAGCCTCGATGGTGTTGAGTACGGGCGAGCATCCCGCCGTGCTGAAGGATGAAGTGACCACTCCGGGAGGCTGCACGATTGATGGCATCCTGGAGCTGGAGGAAGGCAATATACGCGCCACGCTCATCAAGGCCATTACGACGACCACGCGAAAAGCGAGCCAATTGGCGAGGTCGTGAGCAAGACGCTCCCCCCGCGCGTTAACACTTTTGCGAAAGGGATGGCTGCGGTCTCCGGAACCGCGGTGAATCACTTCCGCGCCGTGTGCACAGGCTGTGATCGTTTTATCACCGGCTAGACCGGATTCGCGGAAGGTATACCCAAGTGAGGGAGCCGGGCGTCTGGCCCGGCGTTGCTAGTGCTGGTACATCAACCGTAAGACTGCTCTATTGAGGCTCGCTCACGGGCTCGATCACGCCTTTCATGCGTTCGATCTCCGCCTTGAGGAATGCGTCCACGCCCTTTGCTGCCGCCCGGCCCTCGGCGATGGCCCAAACGATCAGCGACTGTCCTCTTCGCATGTCGCCTGCGGCGAAAACGCATGGAACCGATGACATGCCATTGGCGTCCGTGGCCACATTGCCGCGGGAGTCCAGGACCACACCCAGTTGATCGAGCATTCCATTGCGCACAGGCCCCGTGAATCCCATTGCCAACAGGACAAGATCCGCCTCGATCGTAAACTCGGTTCCGGGCAGCGGTTCGAACTTGGGCGGTGGCCCCACCCGCACGACATGCATAAGCTTCACATTCCCGTACTCGTCGCCCGTGAATTTCGTGGTTGCGATTCCCCAGTCGCGAACCCCGCCTTCCTCATGAGAGCTCTCCGTGCGCAACTGCAAAGGCCACAGCGGCCAGGGAGTACTCGGCGAGCGCGAATCGGGCGGTTTGGGAAGCAACTCTAGTTGCAACACGGAAAGCGCCTTCTGACGATGCGCGGTGCCGACGCAATCGGCGCCGGTGTCGCCTCCGCCGATCACCACGACGCGCTTGCCGCAGGCCGTTATATCCTGTGCTTCGGTGAGAGGCAAACCATCGCAGCGCCGGTTTTGCGGGATCAGAAAATCAATCGCATAATGAATGCCCTTGAGTTCCCGCCCGGGAATCGGCAGATCGCGAGGCTGTTCGGCGCCGCCGGCCAGCACCGCCACGTCGTACTCCTTGCGCAAGCTTTGGATGAGGATGTCTTTGCCGATGTGGGCGTTGGTTACGAACTCGACGCCCTCTTTCGTCATCTGATCCAACCGCCGGTCGATGAGGTGCTTCTCCATTTTGAAGTGCGGAATGCCGTAGCGCAGCAAGCCGCCGATGCGGTCGGCCTTTTCAAAAACCGTCACCCCATGTCCCGCGCGCCGCAACTGTTGAGCGGCTGCCAATCCGGCAGGCCCGGAGCCGATCACGCAGACACGTTTGCCGGATTCCCTCGGCGGCGGCTCAGGGACGATCCAACCCTCCTCGAAGCCGCGTTCGACAATTGCCTTTTCAATTTGCCTGATCGTGACTGGAGGCTCGTTGATGCCGAGAACGCAGGCCGTTTCGCATGGAGCCGGACAAAGCCTGCCGGTGAACTCCGGGAAATTGTTCGTCGAGTGCAACTGGCGCACCGCCGCCTTCCAGCGGCCGTGGTACACCATGTCATTCCAGTCGGGAATGATGTTGTTCAGCGGGCAACCGGTGTGACAAAACGGCACGCCACAGTCCATGCAGCGCGCACCCTGCTGGCGAAGCTTCTCTTCCGGAAACTCCGTATAAATCTCGAACCAATCGTTGATGCGCTGCTGCACTGGACGGCGCTGGGGCAGTTCGCGCCCATATTCAATGAAACCGGTAACTTTACCCATGCTTAACCTGCTTCTCGTCCGAGTACATTACGGTAGTCTGCATTTTCTGCATGCGCTCCACACGCGGAACACCGAGCACCCGCTTATATTCATGCGGGAATATCTTGATGAATTGCGGCAAAGTGTCCGCCCAATGCTCGAGAATCCATTGTGCCCGCGGGCTTTCGGTTGCGATCAGATGACGGTCAATGGCATTGCGCAGCAGCTCTATATCGCGCTCGTCGATCACCGGTTCCAGATCGACGCCCCCCAGATTGCAGCGTTCCTGCTCGAAGTCGCCGTCTTCATCGAAAACGTAAGCCAACCCTCCCGACATGCCGGCCGCGAAGTTGCGCCCGCACTTGCCGAGAACGAATACTATTCCGTTGGTCATGTATTCGCAGCCGTGATCTCCCACGCCCTCGACGACGGCCATCGCACCGGAATTGCGCACGGCGAAGCGTTCGCCGGCAACCCCGTTGAAGTACGCTTCCCCGCTCGTTGCGCCGTAAAGGGCCACGTTTCCAATCACGATGTTCTGCTCTGGCGCGAAGGTGGAGTTGCGCGGCGGATAAACCACCAGTTTGCCTCCCGAGAGCCCCTTGCCAACGTAATCGTTGGCATCGCCTTCCAGCGTGAGCGTCACTCCCTTGGCAAGAAAGGCGCCGAAGCTCTGGCCGGCCGAGCCGGTAAACTCGCATGAGATGGTGTCGTCGGGCAGCCCCTTGGAACCATAACGGCGCGCAATTTCGCCGCTCAACATAGCGCCTACCGTCCGGTCCACGTTACGGATCGGAAGCTTCACCTGGATCGGCGTGAGCGTCTCCAGAGCCGGCCGCACGCACTCGATCAGCTTGTGATCGAGAGCCTTCTCCAATCCATGATCCTGCGCCTGCACGCAACGCCGCGCCACGTTCGACCGCGTCGGCGGATCGTAGAAAATGCTCGAAAAGTCCAAGCCCCGGGCCTTCCAATGCCCCAGAGCCGGTTTCATCTCCAGCATATCGACCCTGCCGATCATCTCGTCCACGGTCCGGAACCCGAGCTGGGCCATATACTCGCGCACCTGCTCGGCGATGAAGAAGAAAAAGTTGATCACGTTCTCGGGCTGTCCGCGGAATTTGGCGCGCAGTTTCGGGTCCTGAGTCGCAATCCCCACGGGACAGGTATTCAAATGGCACTTGCGCATCATGACGCAACCCATCGTGATCAGCGGCGCGGTGGCGAAACCGTATTCTTCGGCTCCAAGCAAAGCGGCGATCGTGACATCGCGGCCCGTCTGGAGCTTCCCGTCGGTTTGCACCCGGATGCGGCCACGCAGGTCATTCATGACCAGCACCTGCTGAGTTTCAGCCAGTCCAAGCTCCCACGGAATGCCTGCATGCTTGATCGAGCTGAGCGGCGACGCACCCGTTCCACCGTTGTCTCCGCTGATGAGCACGACATCCGCATGCGCCTTGGCCACGCCGGCAGCGACGGTTCCAACTCCGACTTCGGCCACCAGTTTCACGGAGACCCGTGCCCGCGGATTAGCGTTTTTCAGGTCGTAAATGAGCTGCGCAAGATCCTCAATCGAGTAAATGTCATGGTGAGGCGGCGGGGAAATCAAGCCGACGCCGGGAATCGAGTGCCGCACCCGAGCGATCTCGTCGTTCACCTTGTGTCCGGGCAATTGCCCGCCCTCGCCGGGCTTGGCGCCTTGCGCCATTTTGATCTGCAGCTCGTCGGCGTTAACCAGGTAGTGCACGGTTACGCCGAAGCGCCCGGAGGCCACCTGCTTAATGGCGCTGCGCCGGCAATCTCCATTCGCATCGGGCTGGAAGCGGCCCTCTTCTTCGCCGCCTTCGCCGGTGTTGGACTTTCCGCCGATGCGGTTCATGGCGATGGCGAGAGTTTCGTGAGCTTCTTTGCTGATGGAGCCAAACGACATCGCACCCGTGGTGAAGCGCTTCACGATCTCGCTGGCTGGTTCCACCTCTTCCAGCGGGACCGGGTCCTCGCTCTTCCTGATGCCGATCAGTCCGCGCAAGGTACAGAGCTGGCGGCTTTGATCGTCGATGAGGTCCGTGTACTCCTTGAACGTCTTGGGGTTTCCTTCTCGAACCGCGTGTTGCAGCTTGGAGATGGTCAGCGGATTGAGGATGTGGTGTTCGCCGTCGACGCGATAATGATAGCTGCCGCCGACTCTCAGCTCCGGCTCGAAGCTGCCGACCGGGCGAAAAGCGTGTTCGTGCTTCATCCGGGCTTCGCGCGCCAGCACTTCCAGCCCAACCCCTTCCAGCCGCGAGGCGGTTCCGGTGAAGTATTTAGCGATGAGCCCGCGGTTGAGCCCGATGGCTTCAAACACCTGCGCGCCGCGATAGCTCTGCAGAGTGGAGATCCCCATCTTGGAGCCGGTCTTGAGCAGGCCCTTGTTGATGGCCTTGACGTAATTGTGCAGCGCGGTATCGGCGTTCATGCCCTCGGGCAAATCGCGCCGCAGCTCCATATCCTCCAGGGTTTCTATGGCCAGGTAGGGGTTCACGGCGCTTGCGCCGTAGCCGATCAGCAGCGCAAAGTGCATGACCTCGCGCGGCTCGCCCGACTCGATAATCAACGCCACCTGCGTGCGCAGCTTCTCGCGGACCAGGTGATTGTGGACCGCGGTCAGCGCCAGCAAGGATGGAATGGGAGCATACTCCTCGTCGACTCCGCGGTCGGAGAGGACGATCAGGCTGTAACCAGACTTGATGGCCAGCGTGGCGCGACGACAAAGGCCGTCGAGCGATTGCCGTAATCCTTCTTCGCCCCTGTGCACCGGGAACAGCGTCGGCAGAGTCGTCGCTAGCAGATCCCCTTGCGAAAGCCGCCGCAGTTTCTCGAGGTCGCGATTGGTGAGAATCGGATGCGGCAAGGCCAGCGTATGGCAGTGCTTCGGCGTCTCTTCCAGGATGTTGCTCTCGCACCCGATGAAACTAATGAGCGACATCACCATATCTTCCCGGATGGGATCGATAGGGGGATTGGTGACCTGCGCGAACAACTGCCGGAAGTAATTGAACAAACTCTGTGGACGATCCGACAAACACGCCAGTGGCGTATCCGTGCCCATCGAACCCACGGGTTCCTGGCCATCCCGCGCCATCGGCAACATGAGCATCTTCAGGTCTTCATCGGAGTAGCCGAAGACGCGCTGCCGGCAGAGGATGGTGTCGTGATCCGTCGCCACGGTGCGCGGAGGCTCCGGCAGGTGGTCGAGAGTGACTTGGTTTTCCCGCAGCCACTCGCCGTAAGGCTGACGGCTGGAAAGGCGGCGTTTGATTTCTTTGTCCGAGACGATGCGCCCCTCAACCAGATCGACCAGGAACATCTTGCCCGGCTGAAGCCGTCCTTTCTTGACAATGTCTTGCGGTTTGATCGGCAGCACGCCGACTTCCGACGCCATTACGACCATGCCGCCACGGGTTATCACGTAGCGCGCGGGGCGCAAGCCATTGCGATCCAGAGTCGCGCCGATGACGCGGCCGTCGGTGAAGGTGAGCGCCGCCGGACCGTCCCACGGTTCCATCAGGCTCGCGTGATACTCGTAAAACGCCCGCTTATCGGGATGCATGTACGGATTGCCCGACCAGGCTTCCGGAACCATCATCGCCATTGCGTGCGGCAGGCTGCGCCCGGCCTGGAACAGCAGTTCGACGGCATTATCGAAATTCGCCGAGTCGCTGCCCCCGGGGGCAATGATCGGGAATAGTTTCTCCATATCGTCGCCAAAGAGCGGAGAAGCCAGAAGCGACTGGCGGGCGTACATCCAGTTGACGTTCCCTTTTAGCGTGTTGATTTCGCCGTTGTGCGCGATATAGCGATACGGATGAGCCAGTTGCCAGGTTGGGAACGTGTTCGTGGAAAACCGCTGGTGGACCAGGCATAGAGCGCTGGCAACGAGCGGGTCCGACAATTCCTTGTAGAACTTGCTGATCTGGGGCGCCAGCAGCAGTCCCTTATAGATGATGGTGCGGGCCGAGAGCGACGAAACGTAGAAGCTCTGCATCAAGGCGCTGTCGAGGGCCGTGATTTCCGATTCGGTCCGCTTGCGAATGACGTAGAGCTTGCGCTCCAGCGCGTCTTCGTCCCTAGTCCCGTCGCCCGCCGTTGCAGGCGATGCGTCGGAGGCGTCGGGGTCCGCTGCGGCAGTCGCGGTTGCGGGTAACGCGGGAACAGCGGCAGCAATGAACACCTGTTCGATATAAGGCCGTGAGGCGCGTGCCACCTGACCGATCGCATTCGCGTCGATTGGCGTATCGCGCCAGCCCAGAACCTCGAAACCCTCTTCCTGGATCACCCGGTTCATGACCTTGCGACATCGCTCGCGCTGCTCGTCATTACGTGGAAAAAAGACCATACCCACCCCGTAGGAGCCGGGTTCGGGCAATGAGAAATGGAGGCGCTCGGCTTCGCGGGCAAAGAACGCATGCGGAGTCTGAATGAGGATGCCGGCGCCGTCACCAGTCTCGGGGTCGCAGCCGCAAGCCCCCCGGTGCGTGAGATTGATCAGAACCTCAATCCCCCTCAGGACGACGTCGTGAGACTTGTGGCCGTCGATATTCGCCACAAAACCCAGGCCACAGGCGTCGTGTTCATGACTGGGGTGATAGAGCCCCTGTGGGGCTGGTAGTCCATTCGGCATGTCCGATGTCGTCACTTCAATCTCCGGATGTAAGCGGCATTCAGGGGGCGGCAGAAAGGCCGCCAAGGAAAAAACCGCAGGCGTCGCTCGACACACAAGTCCCTGTGTAATAAACGCTTTATTATCGTTTGCCAGGGGTTTGAAAGTACAATCAAGATTTTCGATAGCACCGATTAAGAAATTTCAGCATACCCGTAACCGGGCTTTAACCGAATCGCGGGTTACTCGCCAGTTCCCGGATCAAAACCATGTCCTCACAAACGGCCCGCTGCGTGTATTCTTCTGAGAGTAGTGCAACTTGCCTGATTGTTCTGGTGGTGAATTCTACCGCCCCGCTGTACCAAGAGAGCGAGGAACGCCGTGGATTTCGATCAGCTGATTACGTTCATCGAAGTCGCCAAGCTGGGTAGTTTTTCGCGCGCCGGCCAAAAGGTATTTCGCACGCAGTCGGCCGTCAGCGCTCAAATCAGGCAACTCGAGCAGGAGTATGGCGAGAAGATTCTCGACCGCCGCGCCAAAACCGTGCGCTTGACTCCCGGCGGTGAAGTCTTGTTCGAGTATGCGCAGCGCTTGTTGATACTTCGAGACGAGTCGATCCGTGCTGTTGCCGACCAGGGCATTTCGCCTCGCGGAATCTTGGCCATTGGCGCCAATGAGGCCACCTGCCTGTACGTGCTTCCCGAGATGTTTGCCGAGTACATCAGGCAGTATCCCGAGGTTCAGATCAGCGTCTATCGCAATTTCAGCCGCAAGATCCTGGAGCGTGTTGAGGACGGCGCGGTCGATCTGGGCATCGTAAGCCTGCCGGTAAAGTCTCACAGCATCAAGGTGCATTCCATCTTCCGCGACCAGTTGATGGTCATGGTGAGTTCACGAAATCCGCTCGCCAAGCAGAAATCCGTCACCGTGGAAGAAGTGGCGAAACAGCCGCTGATTTTTCCCAAGACGGGATACACACGGCAGGCACTCGATAAGCTTTTCCGCCCTTATCGAGCAGACTTGCAGATCAAGATGGAATTGCCGAGCGTGGGCATGATCAAGCGGTTCGTCGTCGCCGGCGTTGGCGTGTCTCTCATCAGCGCCAGCTTCGCCAACGACGAGGTGCGCTCCGGCGAGGCCAAGCTGCTTCCCTTGAAAGACAACGTTTTGTGGCGCTCACTCGGCCTGATTTATCGCTCCGACCGCACCTTACCGCGCTCCGCACAGGCCTTCATTGAACTCACCAGCCGCTTCGCCAAGAAGAGCACACCCGGGGGCTGAGGCGCCCGCGGGCTGGTGCCGATGTGCTGACCCAGATATTGACAGAGTACCACCCGTACAGCATCCTTTCAGTTGAACTCTAGCTTACAACGTCATTGGGAGCAGCCTTTTGAGCACCGTTAAAGAACCGGATTCGGCAACAGCAGCAACCGCCCTCAAACCGGGCTTCATCTATGATCCCGCTGCACAAAAACCCCGCAAAGCTTCCGACGAAGAATACGTTCGTCAGGAAATGATCAAGACTCTTGTGAGCGAGTATGGTTATCCGCTGGCCGCAATGGCCTCGGAATTCCCGGTCAAAGTGGGATCGGCAACCAAGAAAGTGGATATAGCAATTTTCCCTGATGCAGCGAAGCATGTTCAAGAAAATGTGGCACTTATCATCGAGTGCAAGAAGCCGAGAGTTAAAATCACAGACAAACAGGACGGGGTCGGACAGCTGATTTCCTACACGGCGGTCTGCCCGGCTTGCGAATTTGGCCTATGGACAAACGGCGCAGGGTTTGAACGCCAGGCTGTTCATAAGATCAGTGCAAAAGAGATCAAGCGCGTAGATTACGATATTCCACGCCACGGAAAGTCTCGTCCGGTAGACAAAGCTCCAATCATAGCCTCGCTAGTTCAGGCTTCGACGGAAAGCCTGAAATGGCGCTTCAGGAAGTGCCACGACATCATCGCACAGTCCGGCCAGGACAAGATGACTGCGTTTTGGGAGTTCCTGAAAGTCATTCAGACGAAGATTGAGGATGAAAAGGAAGAAAAGGAGTACGCGGACTTTTTTGCCACACCTACCGAGACCGAGACACAAGATGGACAAACCCGCGTACGCAACCGGATCAACAAAACATATAGGCGGCTGGTTGCTCCGAAGTATGGCCAAATCGGATTTCAGGGTGAGCAGGTCAATATCCGTCCCGCTATACTCGCCCGAATTGTGGCTGAGTTGCAGGATTACTCGCTCTTGAGCACCAGCCCAACAGTGAAGGGCGCGGCATACGAGGAAATCGTTGGGGCCAATCTGCGCGGTGACAAAGGCGAGTTCTTTACGCCCCGAGGAGTCGTTGAGGCAGCCGTCGAGATGCTACAGATTGGGCCAGACGATTTCTGCTGCGATCCTGCATGCGGATCTGGCGGTTTCAGCGTGATGATGTTCTTGGCGGGCCTGAATTCGATCCGTCAGAGGTACTTGAAACGCAAAGGCGATTGGGCAGCAGCAATTCGCGACGAGCAGCGGAAATTCTCGTCTGGCAGTGTGATCTCCAACGACATCAATCAGAATCTCGCGAACGCCTGCCGGATGAATATGCTTATGAACCATGACGGTTCCGGGATCGTATTCGATCAAGACATCCTTGAAGCACCCCAAAATTGGACTTGTGAAAACGCAGAAAAGCTGAAAGAGAAGCTGGGGTTGCGTGATGTGCAGCTTGCTGGGAACAGATTCACCATAGGAAACGTAACGGCCTTGTGCACAAATCCGCCATTCGGGGATAACATCACACGAACCGAACGCCATGTTTTGGATCAGTATGATTTGGCTCGTGATCGGGGGTCACAGATTGTTGAAATTCTGTTTATTGAGCGCTGTGTTCAATTGCTAAAACCGGGTAAGGGGCGTGCAGCTATCGTTGTGCCACAATCCATATTGAATAACCCAGGGCTAAGTTATGTGCGTCGTTGGCTGCTGACGCACACCCGCATCCTGGGCGTTATCGAACTTCCAGTTGAGACATTCCTGATGAGTGGAAGAGAGGGTACGGGAACACTAACAGCGCTTCTTGTGGTTGAACGCCGGGAGCTGAACGACGTGGCCGCGATGCTTGGTGGTCAACCCCTCGATTCATACCCTATCTTCATGGCTTTGGCGCACTGCGTTGGTTACACCAGGCGCGGAAAGACGCTTTACAGGCGAAACAAGGATGGAACAGATGTGATTATTGACGTGCCGATTGTAAATAGCACGACCGGCGAGGTTCGCATCACCAAGGAGCGTGTCGTAGCAAACGATCTTCCATCCATTGTTCGTGAATACATGCAGTTTAGAGCCAAGGTCAAAAAGGGCCAAGTATACTACGATGGTTCAGAGGGGGTATATCGTGTGTTGCAGTAAAACATTCCCTGTCGATATTCAGATTGTTGCGAGTGTCGAAACTCTGAACCGGGGCCTAAGACTAGACCCAAGCCGCTATAACGAAACAGGCGAGCGGATGACGCGCCACCTAAAACGGCTTGCGGTTTCGATGCCGAAGACGCATGAATTACCCGAGTTTGTTGAAGTTTTTCTCCCTAACAGGTTCTCCCGCGTTTACCTCGATGACGGTGATTATGGCCTGCCCATGCTGGGTACTTCGACCATGCTGATGGCAAGATTGCCAACTGACTCACGTATAAAGATTGCCGGAAATTTAGAACACTGCCCCCTCAGGATTAGAGCGGGTGACATTCTGGTTTCGCGTTCTGGAACCGTAGGAACTGCCGTTCTCTGCGGCCAGTCCTATTGTGGCTTTGTCGCTAGCGACGACTGCTTTCGCCTTCGGCTTGGAGAGAGCATTAGAGGATTCGTCGCGGCATACCTGCGTTCACCATTTGGCGAGAGGCTTCTAATACCGCATGGCAAAGTCGTCCAACATTTGAAACCGGCCGATATTAAGGATCTGCGAATTCCTCTTATTGATGCCAAGGAACGGCAACAAATTAATTCATTAATGCTGCAATCGTGCCAGCTCGTAGATTGGGCCAGGGGGCTCTTTGCTGAAGCAGAAAAGAAAATTGCGGCGGCTCTTGGCATTAGCGGCAAAGTCGCACAACCCCAGCACTGGCTTAACTGGAATACTGCTTTTCTGAACCTTTCGGCTGATCTTTTTGGGTCTCGTCTTGACCCGCACTTTTACGATCCAGATGTCCGGCAGTTATGGAACTCTCTAACACGGCTGCCGCATCGAAAACTGTCATCCATTGGGAAGGTGGGGGGGTTGCCCGCTTCAAGAGACAGCCTGCCGATAGTGGATATGGCACACCGCTCTATTCTTCAGCCGACATAGTTAGAGCAAGGCTCATTCCCAGCGAGCACCTTTCATCCGCTCGAAACGAACGCAACATCAGGCAGTGCAGGGTCGAGCAGGGAGTGATTCTGATCCCCTGTTCAGGCGCCTTTGGCGGCATTGTGGGGAGAGCGGTTAGAGCCGGTCGGAGACTTCATGGCGAAGTTGTAACTCAGCATGTCCTGCGCGTTAAGGTTGACGATCCTGATTTCGTTCCTGATTACGTTTCGGCATTTCTTTCGAGTCTGCCCTACGGGTATCCTCTTTTGACTGCGTTTCGCTATGGGAAAGACGTTCCTGAACTCGAACCGAATGCGATCGGGGAAACACCAATACCATTGCTACCAAGGCCAGTTCAGGAATCCGTCGCGAAGGACATCTCAGCGGCAACAGAGTGCCTCGATAAATCGAATGATATTGAGGACAAAGCCCAGGGTGAACTTCTCCGATCTCTGAAGTGGACGGAATCTACCGAAGAGGCGCACACACTTGCACCGGTAAATTAGCCAAGCTGGGAAAAGAGCGAATGAAACGCTGGACTATAAATACCGACTCGGAGATCATGCGTGGCCTACCTCAAAGAACAAATTTCTCGCCTGTAAAATCGCCTGTAAAAACTTTGGCTTCCGCGTACTTCCCCCGTTGGTTGGGCAGTCTCCAGCGACCTGTAAGTCATTGCTAGTGCTCACACGAGGCCGCGATACGAGCGGAAAATGTCACGCCCTACCCAACTTCCGGGTATCAGCCGCGTGTAGCGTTGTATACCAGCTTGGCCGCGGCCATGTCCTCCACGGCCAACCCCACGGACTTGAAGATTGTCCTCCCGGCCTGCCTCCTCGGCGCTGCGCCCGTCAGCAGTTCGCCAAGTTCGGCATCGATAGCGGCGCCGGATGAACGGATATCCTCCGACTCTTGTCCGGCAGACTCGCGCGATTCAACCACCAGCAGGCCCTTCATGGCTTCGTCGTCCAGCTCGCGCCGGCCTGCTCCGACCGCGCCCAGAGCGTTGATGTGAGCGCCCTGCTTCAACCATCGACCAAGCAGTACCGGCTCGGACGAAGCGGTAGCGGCTACCACCACATCCGCGCCACGGACGGCTTCTTCGGCCGTCATGACCTTCGCGCTCACTTGTTGCGCCAGTTTCCGTGCGTTTTCCCGGTTGCGGCTCCAAATGCGGATCTCTTCAAAGCTGCGCACGCATCGCAGCGCCGCCACATGCGCCCGTGCCTGTACGCCGCTGCCCAGAATGGCAAGTACGCGGGTATCCGCCCTAGCAAGCAGATCTGTCGCGACCGCCGAAACCGCTGCCGTGCGCATCTCCGTAATCAGTCGCGCATCCATGGTCGCAAGCGGCTCGCCAGTATCTGTACGGAACAACTGAATGACGGCAAAGTGTGTATCCAACCCGCGGCCCGCATTGTCGGGAAAGACCGATACCAGTTTGGCGCCCATAACTTCTCCGTAGATGGCGGGCATGACAAGAAACAGCGCTGGCTGCCGCGGAACCGGCAGCCTCATGCGCAGCGGCTGCACCACCTTTTGCAAGGAAAAGTCGATCAGCGCCTGCCTCATCGCCGGAATCAACTGCTGGTAGCTGAGCCGCTCCCGAACCGCTTCTTCGCTCAAAAACATTTCAGGCCTTTCGGAACATAGACGTGAAAAATCCGCCGTGCTCTCGCTGAATTGTGGCGCTCTCCATCTTAAACGTAAGCCCTGCCTTGCCGTAAATACCGTGAATCAGGATGAACTCCCCGGGCACTCAAGCGCCGAGTGCTGCAGGTTTCCAGGTCGCACCACCGGCAGACCGCCTACACCTTAGTTCCGAAGCATCCCGCTGCTACACTACCGGCATGCGCGTACTCATCATTGGCGGAACTCGAAACCTCGGCCCGTCGCTGGTTACGGCATTGCTCCAGGCGGGATATGAAACCTCTGTTTTCAATCGCGGCAAAACTCCGGTGGTATTGCCCAAGCAAGTCGAGAGGCTTTGCGGCGACCGTGGCGATCCCCAAGTGCTGCGCGCCGTCCTGGGAAAGCGCGAGTTCGAGCTGGTTGTGGACACGACCCTCTACACTGGCCGCGACGCCGAACCCATCGTCGATCTGCTGCTCAACCGTACCGGCCGGTACATCTTCATCAGCACCGGCCAAGTCTACCTGGTGCGGGTAGGACCGAAGCGCCCTTACCGCGAGGAGGATTACGCGGGGCCGGTGATGCCCGCGCCTCCGCAGTCCGCCGCCTACGACTACGACAATTGGGTTTACGGAATTGAAAAACGAGCGGCGGAGGATGTGTTGATGCGCGGCTGGGCCGAGCGGCGCTTCCCCGTTACCACGCTCCGCCTGCCCATGGTGAACAGCGAGCACGACCACTTCAATCGCATCTACGGATACTATCTGCGCCTGCGCGACGGCGGTCCCATACTCATTCCCGAAGGACCGGGTCTGCCGCTTCGCCACGTTTACGGCGGAGACGTGGTGCAAGCCGTGTTGCGTTTGGCCGGAACGAGCCTGGGCCTTGGCCGCGCTTACAACATCTCGCAAGACGAGACTCTTTCCCTGGAAGCGTTCCTCGGCAAACTGGCCCACCTTGCGAATGCGCAATCGCGGGTCGTGCGGATTCCTCGTGAACGATTGAACCAGCTTTCTTTATTGCCCGCGTGTTCGCCGTTCAGCGGAACGTGGATGTCGGTGCTGGACAATGCGCGAAGCGTAACCGAGCTGGGCATGAAATATACCCCGTTCGTCGAGTGCCTCGACAAACTGGTGCGCTTTTTTGAGAGCAGCCCTGAACGCCAGATAGAAGCCTACACACAACGAGCTCTGGAGCTGAAGCTCGCGGCCGAAAGCGCGGGAACAACTTCAGCCTGAGCGCTACCGCTTCTAAAGCAGCTTCGGATGAATTTGGCGCGTAGATTCCTGACGCTACTTTTTCGGTTCCAGCTTAAGTGATGCGGAGTTGATGCAATAGCGCAATCCTGTTGGCCTCGGTCCATCCGGAAAGACGTGCCCCAGGTGCGATCCGCAACGCGAGCAGGTCACTTCTACACGGCGCATGCCGTGAGCGTTGTCCTCGTGGTTGTCCACGCGCTCCGGAGCTGCCGGCTCATAGAAGCTGGGCCAGCCGCTTCCGGAATCGTACTTGGTATCCGAGCTGAATAATTCCTGACCGCAAGCCGCGCAGAGGTAAACGCCATCTTCCTTGCTGTGCGCGTACTCGCCGGTGAAGGCGCGTTCCGTGCCTTTCTCGCGCAGGATGTGGTACTGCTCAGGCGTAAGTTCGCGGCGCCATTCGTCTTCGCTTTTGCGCATTTTCTCTTTGGTTTCCATGCCCACCTTCCAAGCGATTAGATTCGTCAGGCACGACTGGGGTGCATCCGTTTCTGTCTCCGCGGCTAGGGCCGGAGCTTGTGACTTTTTCGGACGGTGCCCCACATCTGCCGTAGTTAGCAGATGTGGGACTTGGGTATCAGTTGAACTACCCCATGTTAGCTAAAAGCAGGCGAACGTGGGGCACCAAGCCGAAAGATTCATCATTAAAGCCCAGAGCGGCGAGGGGATGGACAATTTCTTGGGATCCTTCGCTGCGCTCAGGATGACATCCTGAAACTTATGCAGCGAATTTACAGGACACCCTCAGTGCCACTCCCACTCCAGGAACCCGGGCTTCACGTCGGCCATGGCATTCACGATCAGCTCAACCAAACCGCCGTACAGGATCTGGTGCTTATCCCAGAGATTCCAGTAAGCGAACAAGTCGCGCATCTGGCCTTTGCAGTTGCTGCATGGGGCGCAGACATATTTCGGAGTTTCCGGTTCGAGGCAATCGCCGAAGGCGTTCAGCACCTGCTCGAGCTTCTTGCGTCCGGAGACCTGGAAGCGCCAGTCGGTGAAATTATTCGGCGACATGATGGCGAACCCGCTGCCGCCGCCGCAACAGTAGTTATTGACGCCGTGCGGCTCCATCTCGCGGAACTTGGGAGCGATCTTCCGCAGAATCTCACGTTGCGGCTCTACCACTCCCATCAGACGCACGACATTGCACGGGTCGTGAAGTGTAATGGGGAAATCATTGCGCGAGGGGTCCAGCTTGAGCTTGCCGCTCATGACTATGTCGCGCAACAATGTCATCGAGCTTTCCCGCGGGATGTTCATCTCGCCCAGCAGGATGCGGTCGGCAATCACGCTGAGCGCCTTGTGCGCGTGGCCGCACTCGCCAATCACAATCTTCTTCACCTTTAACTTGCGCGCTGCTTCCGCGTGCTTCAGCGCCACGCGCGCGAACTGTGCGTCGTCATACCATAGTCCGTAGTTGATGGAATCGTAGGCGACCAGCTCCGATGACATCGTCCAGCTCACCCCGGCGGCGTTGAGAATTACCGCGAAGGCCCCGGGGTTCTCGGGCCACGCGAGAATCTCTCCCGCGTTGTGAAGCAAAAGGATGTCGGCGCCCTCCACGTCCCAGGGCGTATGGACATCGAAGCCCGTTTTTTCACTCATTTCCTCGTCGATGAAGTCCACGCTGTCCCTCACCGCCGCGGGGTTCATGCCGGTCGAAGAGCCTGTCTTCAACTGCTTCATCGAGCCGTTATCATGGATTTCCTTGGCCGCAATGCCCATCTCCATGCTGAACACCTTGCGGAGTTCGTGTGCCACAAGGGCGTTGTCGGCTCCAATGGGGCAGGTCTGCGCGCAGCGGCGGCAGAGGTTGCAGCGGTAGGCAAGCTCGGCCAGACGCGCCACCATGGGCCAGTTCAGCTCAATGTCGCCGTGCTTCCAGCGCGAGATCAGCCCGCCGTGTTTCACGTACTTGAAATAAAGACGCCGCAAAATCTCGCTGCGGAACAGCGGCCGGTAGACTTCGTTGCGCCCGCTGGCTTCATAGATGTGGCAAGCGTCGGAACAGGTCTGGCAACGCGTGCAGTGCTCCATGGTGAGCAGCAGCGGCTGAAGAAACGTCCAGTTGTTTTCTTTGCTGAATAACTTCTCAACTCCAGCCAGAAATTTTATGACCAGCGCTTCTTCTTCCTCGCGGGACTTCGGCCGGGGCAGATTGAGCGCGCAAGTGCCGTCGAGTCCGCACTCGCACCTCTCCTTGACCTGGACGCTGAGTGGAGTGAATGCCGGACCATCCCCAACGCCGAGACCGGCGGGTAACGGTTTTAATTCGCTCTTTTGTAGATGCGTGATCGGCTCTGCATCACGCCGCGAAATGTCGCCAATGTTCACATGCTCGCTCATTTACGCACCGCCTGCTTCTCGGGTGGATTCGTGGTGGCGATCTCTCCCCAGGTTTTCGTTCCGTCGGCTCCGATGTGCGGCGCAGACCACGTGGGACGATAGGTAAGATACTCAGCAACTCGTGCGGCGATCTGCTTGTTGTTCGGCGCGTCGTCCCAACGGATCGTGTGATAGGTGAAATATTTCGCCACGAAATGCGCCATGTGCGTGTACGGGATGTAGCCGAGGATTACCGAGCCGAGGATGAGTCCGGCGCTCGTCGCTGCCGGAAGCCTGACCGTCGAATCGAATGTAAGCAGCGCGCGAGCTAGCGTGGCAAGCGGCGGCATGGAGCCACTCAGCGCTCCGATGATGGCCAGTACGCAGGCAATCGCAAAACCTCCCACATTTAACAAGTCGCCGAGTCCCGTGTAGTTTTTCAACTCCGGATCGACGAGTCTGCGCCAGAACAGCGCAACTCCACCGAACGTCGTCAGCACCAGCCCCGCCCAAGCGCACACGCGAGCGATCGCAAATAGCACGCCTGCGAGCCCCGAACCTCCGAAGACCGCGCCTACGGTGGACAGAACGGCCGCTCCCATCAGCAGATACAGGCCGGCATGGAACGGAAACGACCGGTACCAGAGTTTGCGATTGTATTCCCAGAGCCCTTTCAGCAGCAGCATCTCCGGGATCATGAAACTCAATTCTCCGGCCAGGTTCGGGTGGCGTTCTTTTTTCCACCAGTCGCCTTGCTCGAAATACGACCCGCCGTGCGTCACCCGCTCCGGCGCCTCATGCGGCACGGGATACAGTTCCCAACGGAGATGGATGGGCGCACGCGCGTATTGCAATACGCGGCCGACACAGCCGACGGCAAAAACCAATACACCTGCATAAATAAACAAAAACACCAGAGTTGCCATAGATATCTCCCCACCACTCGAAAGTTTCTAAAGCGCAGCCGGCGCCACCCAGCCAACCCGCGCTACGAGATTCGCCCTGCCAGTTCAGTCCCTGCCTAGTCCCCGGCACGCGCCGTAGTTGCGCGTGTGGGGCAGAGCGCGCGATGCCGCCGGGCAAGTTTGATCACGCCCGCCGCCCACTCCGGCGTTGCGCTTGCATGCAGGTGCGTATAGCTTGCCCACACGTTGTTGACGATCAGTCCGTCGCGCTTCCCAATCGCGCCGGTTCCGCGGCGCACCGAACACACAGTTGCCGGCGGCTCCGATTCCAGCACCTCGGGATCGCCGGAAAATGCCGAGGCGACTGCGATGCGCGAGTAATGGAACTCATGGCCGCGCAACACGGTTCCGACCGCGTAAAACGGATTCGGGGTGTCTACCGCAATCTCCACGTATCCGTGCCCCTGTGGAGCGCTGCCCACGTCTATATCGATGGGCAGGACGCCCGCCATGCGGAAACGTCTGCCCTGCCACTGGATCGACCGCGACAGCAACATCAACCCGCCGCATTCGGCATAAACCGGCAAGCCGCGTGTAGCTGCATCGGCAAGCGAATGCAGAAACCCGGCGTTGGCTGCGAGCTTCTCGGCGTGCACCTCCGGAAAGCCGCCGCCAATGTACACGGCATCCACGTCCTCGGGCAGGTCGCCTGACCGCAAGGAGGAGATGAACACGACCTCCGCGCCCGCCCGACTCAGCGCCTCGATATTCTCCTCGTAGTAAAAGCTGAACGCGGCATCGCGAACTACGGCGATCCTGACCGCACCCTCTGCCCCAACACGCGCAACTACGGCGTGTGCCGGGGACCCCTGCTCCGGCTCTTTGATCGTTGTATCTAAGGACGGCGAGCAAAGCGCGTTCACGCCGGCGGCAATCTCCTTGATCCGCGCCATATCGAGCCGTGCCGCGACCTTGTCCAACACCGCGGGCAACTCCTTCATCGCGGGATGATCTTCGGGAGTCACCAGTCCGAGATGCCGCGCGGGCAGGGCGTCGCTCTCGAGTTTGGGGACGACCCCGACCACCGGGATTCCGCACACTCGTTCAATCGCATCGCGCACGACCATCTCGTGCCGTTTGCTGGCGACGTGGTTCAGAACAACTCCGCCGATTCGCAAATCCGGGTCCAACTGCTTGCAGCCCAACACCACGGCGGCCGCGGTGCGCGTCATCTTGGTGACATTCAGAACCAGCAGAACCGGCGCTTGAATCGCCTTCGCCAACTCGGCCGTGCTATGTGTTCCGGCAACGTCGACCCCATCGAACAGCCCGCGATTGCCTTCGACCAGATTGAGGCCTCCGGCGGTTGCATGCGTGCAAAACGACTGCACCGCCCCCGGGAAACCCATCAGCCACGTATCCAGATTTCTCGCCGGCGCTCCCGAGGCCCAGGAAAGCCAAGCTGTATCGATGTAGTCAGGACCTTTCTTGAATGCGCGTACCTCCGTCCCTGCCTCGCGCAACGCCCGGAGCAGCGCCATGGAGACCACCGATTTGCCGGAATCACCGGCGAGCCCTGCAATCACGAGCCTTGGCGCATTGGAGACTGCCTTCTTCATCTGCCGGCTTAACCTCAGCCCTGCGGCTCTTTCGACGGCATCTGGATAAAGGAGCCTCCGAGATAGCTGTAGATGCAACGGCCGGATTCGATCAACTGCCGAATCGCGAGCTTGCAAAGGTCTTTCGAGCAAGCGTCCCCGTGTTTTGCCACCATCGCCTTCGTCAGATCGCCCGGCTTCAGCTTCTTCTTTCCCTCGCACTCAGATACCAACTGGAACATGTCTTCCGCAACTGTCTCGACCGTAAGCTCAGCCATATCAGTCCCCTTTTTCAGTCAGCCGGCACTGCTCCCGCGAGTGAGCACGGCTGCACTGTGTATGAATTTGTCTTCTTACTCTTGATTAACATGCCAGCGCCTGCCAGCGGGTCGGAACCAGCCTCTAAACCCGACTTTTCCAGCAGCGCCGTAACCCGCTCCACCGACCACTCGGCATTGTTGCCGTTAGTGACCCGTCGTGCCAGACGGGCAAGAGCGACCTCCGGAGCCACACTGGCCCCCACGGAGAGCAAATCGTCTTGCAGCATCAACATCCCGCCGGCCTTCAGTTGACTTGCGGCGCGGCAAACCACATCTTCGCATGCCTCGCGCGATGCCGATCCGAGAAGCCCGGAGATGATCACCGCCTCGAAGCTTTGCGCCGGCAGAACATCGCCTAATGCCGGATTAACGCCTGTGACCTTCGCACGCGGCCATCGCGCCGCAATCAGTTCCGAGTAAGTCGCCGCTCCCCATCCCGCGATGAGCACGCTCTCGCACCCGCTGAGATCAATGCGATCGAGCACCACCGGCGCCGCGTACCGCGCCAGCGACTCGCAGGCGTGGTAATGCAGAGCCGCATGATCGGGACGCAGCGTTTTTCTGCCCGTGGTCGCGAACCTGTCCAGCGCGGTAGCGTCGCAGTTTTCTCCAACCTCATACATCAGCGCGGGGACAAGCGACTGGGGCGAGTTTCGCCGCAGGTAGAGCGAGGCCAATTCCAGATTGCGATAGCCATCCGGACGCGCCTCCACCAACCCAAGCGCCACCAGCACCTGCATCATGTCGTTCAGTGCGTCCGCATCGGCATGGATCTGGAGAGCCAGGTTGCACACGGTTTTCGGATGTTCCAGAGCCTCGAATACACCCGCCGACACTGCCCACGCCAACAACTGGCTTCCTACGCCCGCGGTTGCCAGCCGAAACAGTTCCTGGGGCGAGGGCCCGGGAGCAAAGCGCGAGTCCGACTCGCCGCGGCGCTGAAGCTCGCGTTCCGCCCGCTTCAGCTTCTCGCGAAGTCTCACTACTTCGCCGATCACAAGCGTCGCCGGAGCCTTGATGCCGTGCAACTTTGCCTCTTCGGCAATCGTCTCCAGTGTCCCGGTGACGACTTGTTCGCCGTGCCAGAACGCCATCTGAATAATTGCCGCCGGCGTGCCGGGATTGCGGCCCTCGGTGATCAACCGTTTCGCAATCTGCTCAACCGCATGGACGCCCATCAGAAAAACCAGCGTCGGAATCTTGCTCAGCGCGTTGAAGTCGACGTCGTCGCCGTCGCCGCCGCAAAAATGGCCGGTCACAATCGCCACGGCGGAAGAAGAGTCACGATGAGTTACCGGAATTCCCGCGCTGAGAGGCGCCGAGAGCGCCGACGAAACGCCCGGAATCACGTCGAAGCTGACGCCGTGTTCCGCCAGATACTCGGCCTCTTCTCCGCCGCGGCCGAACAGAAACGGATCGCCGCCCTTCAGGCGAACCACGGTCTTGCCCTCGCGCGCTTTGTGGACAAGCAGTTCGTTGACCTCATCCTGGCGCGAATCGTGACGGCCAACCGGTTTGCCCATGTAAATGCGCTCGGCGGTTGGTTTTGCCAGTGCCAGCACGTCTTCCTGAATCAGCCGGTCGTAAACAATGACATCCGCCGCCTTGATCAGGTTTGCCGCCTTGATCGTCAACAGCTCAGGATGCCCCGGGCCTGCTCCAACCAGATAGACTTTTCCCGTAGCTCCCATTTCAAATCCCACTACTTCACCTATTCACTTCCGCTCTGATGAGCGTGCTTGCAAGCGCCGGTGTCGCGGGACGAGGTCCCGCGACACACGATGCCGCTTTTACCGAGTTAGCAGAACCATGATAATGAGCAAGCCGATTCCGGTAAAAAAGGTGTACCAGATCAACTTCTTCTCAACGCTATCAAGCGGTTCGTATTCCATCTTGCGGATCTCTTCCGAGAACCGCGGCTGCGTAGGCTTCGGAGCCATTGTTTGAGTTGCCATATCTCACCCCTTCAGGAGCGGCGGTAGCATGCCGTGGAAGAAGATCCACGAAATAGCCAGCCCGATCCAGATGATGTAGCCAAACAGGCAGATAACGTAGACGGCTGCCAGCCTGCCGATGCCCTCTTCCCAAAGCTTACGGAAGTTGGAAACGACGCCAATACTGAAAAAAGTCATGACGAAGAATATCCCGCGGAAAATGTTCGCCTGTCCCATTGCGCCCTTCACCTGCCCAATGGTCTTGGGTGCGAGAATACCGATCGCGAGCACGATCAGGAAAGTCGCCACATAGCCAAGCACGAACTTCGGGAAGCGCTGCCAGATCTCCTTCGCCTTAACTTTGTCGCCGGGCGCACGGGTTTTGTCGAACTTGGCCGCCCACACCCAGGCAAGCACGAACGCCCACACCCCGATGAAGATGTCGATGAAGACCTTCACCGTCGCGGCGACGTTCATGACCCAGCCAGGCGAGTAGTTGATGCCGGCCGCGGCCGCCTTGGCACGTATCAGCGAATCGGCTATCGCTCCGCTGGCGACCGCCGCTCCGTCGGTCTTGACCGCCAGGCCCATCCATGCGCCGGCCACCATTGGCTGGCTCCACAGGAAGTGCTGGGCTGCGAACGGCAGGATCAGCAGTTCAACTACCGAAAAGATCACGACCAGAGAGGACACCATCACCGGAACGACCGCCCGCGCCCGGATCGCGCCGCCCGTGGCGATTGCCGCCGAGACGCCGCAGATGGAAATTCCCGAGGCGAGAGGCGCCGCCCACTCGCGGCTGAATTTGAAATATTTGCGCGAGACGAAATAGACGAGAGGCCAGTAGATCAGGTAAGCCTCGATGATCGCGCAAATGCCGCGAAACATCACCGACGTCGCCAACGCACGTTGATCGAGAGCGGCGATGCCGAGAAAACCGCCGAGGATCACAATGCCGGCCTTAATGTACAACTCGGGGCGGATGGCTTCCTTGATCTTTGCCGCCACGCCGGGCATGAAGTTGCCAATGACAAGCCCGCATAACAACGCAATGATGAAGCCCGACTCGTTCGTCAGGTTCAGCGACCATCCAATCTTGAAGCCGGCGCGTGTATTCGGAGTTGCGGCGATGTACGCCCAACTGCCGAAAAACCAGCAGAGATAGCTGAGCCCGAATACTACGGTAAAACCTTTCGCGAATTTCTTAATGTCTACTCCAAGACCTTTCGCCCCGATCCCCAGCACTACTAACATAAACAGATAAGTACCAACCAGAGATACAACAGCAGGGATTCCGGCGTAATTCTTGGAGGCTGCGCCTAAGGCCTTGGCCGGACTGGTCCAAACCGAGGTTGTAATTCCCCAGCCCAGCAAGTCCACGCCAAACAGAAGCGCAAGTGAGAGTGCAAAAACAAGCAGGCCAATACACATCGCCAGCCAGTCTTCGGAGAGTCGCGGCGCCGAACCTGGCGGAGCAGCTCCCGTCTGAGGCGACGATGCGGATTGAGCCAGCGTGTCCGTCGATGAGCCTGACGACGTAACACTAACCATAAATCACCTCTTTAAGAGACAACTACGAGATTGAATTAATACCCATGGTGCTCTTGAAGAGCACCACGACCACCAGCGTGCCAATCGGCCAGATGCCAATTACGATCCTCCATTCCGGCATCGTAAGTTGAATCCGTTACGTTCCGAGCGAGGATGAGATCAATCCAGCTACGATCAATTCCACCCATTCCTGCGCCGGGCTACTGTTCTTCCCGAATCGAGAGCATGATTTTATAAAGCACTGTGATCATCAAGGCACCAGTGGCCCAAATGCCGGCGGCAACCGTCCACTCATTCAGGGTTGGCGTATATCGCGCGACGACCCCCAGTGGCGAAGGCACAAAACCGCCAATCAACAAAGCAAATCCCTTGTCCAGCCAAAGCGAAATAAAGACCAAAACACAAGCCCACGTGAGCAAACGCGTGTCCGTCCGCCAGCGTGGCACTAAAAGCAAAGTCAAAGCCGCGAGAGAAAGCAGCACTGACAACCACATCAAAGGCACAAGCTGATAGTTACCGTCGAGCCCGAAGAAGAGATACTCAAAATGTTCCTTATGGCTGGGGATTTGGCTGTAAAAAATGGTGAACACCTCCATCAACACAAAGAACACGTTGATGACCATGCAGTAAGTGACGATCAGGGCGAGCTTCTTCACGGCTTCCAAGCCGGCATCAAAAACTTTTAACCGACGCAGGATCAGGATCAGGATGATGAGCAGTGCCGGCCCCGAGGAAAAGGCCGAAACCAGGAAGCGGGGAGCCATGATCGGAGTCAGCCAGAATGGCCGCGCCGCGAGACCGCTCAATATGAACGCCGTCACCGTGTGGATGCTGATGGCCCAGGGTATGGATAGCATGATGACAGGCTTGATCCACTTCGGCGGGGGCACACCCTCATGTCTGGCTCCCAGCAGAGTCACGGTGATGACCGCGTTGAGCAGCACATAGCCGCTGAGAACCGTCAGATCCCAGAATATGAGCGAGTTGGGGTGCGGGTATAGCAGCACGTTCAGCACGCGCTGCGGTTGGCCCATGCTTACGAAAATAAAAAGCATCGCCACAATTACCGAGCACATGCCGAGGATTTCGCCCATCATCGTGGTCTTGCCGAAGGCTTTCCAGTCATGCAGATAGTAAGGCAAAACGACCACGACGGCTGAAGCGCCGAGTCCAATAAAGAACACAAATTGGGAGATATACAGCCCCCACACGACGTCATGACTCAGCCCCGTAACCACCAACCCGACCGTCGCCTGCCGCAGGTAGGCCAAAGAACCCAGGAAGATGAGGGCGAGGAGGATACCAATCCAGATCCAGTACTTCCGGCCCCCTACGAGCGCCTTCTCGAACATGAACATCGATAAACCCTCACACGATGTAAAAAACGTTGGGCTGCGTACCTAATTCGGGCTTCCGCCGGATGCTGAAACGCGAACCGAGCACTTGCCGAATCTCCGAGTTCGGATCGGCGAGATTGCCGAAGATCATCGATTTGTCAGGGCAGGCCTCGACGCATACCGGCTGCTTGCCCTGAGCCAGGCGCTCGGCGCAGAAGTTACATTTCTCCACCACGCCCTTACTGCGGGTAGGAAATTCCGGGTTCACTTGCGGGATGTAAGCAACCGGATTGGAAAAATTGAAACTCCGGGCGCCATACGGGCAGGCCACGACGCAGTACTTGCAACCGATGCATCGATGCCAGTCCATCATGACTATGCCGTCTTCTCTTTTCCAGGTTGCGCCCGTCGGGCACACGCGAACGCAGGCTGGATTCGCGCAATGATTGCACATGACTGGAATGGGGCGTCCCGCGTAGGTCTGCCGCGTGTAGTCCGTTTGCTCGGATGGGAACACCGTCTCGAAGGGCTGCTCCCAAATCCATTTCACCTCGCGGGCCGGATCGGGAATTTGAGGGATGTTGTGCGCCGCGTCGCAGGCTTTAATGCATTTGTCGGTGCCCTGACCGCGCCACTTTCCGAGGTCGATCACCATGCCCCAGCGGACAGTCTTAGCCGACCCGGCCACGGCGGTTGCCGACGCGCCCGCAAGATCGGTGACGGCGCGCACCGCCTTCCCTCCCGCCAATGCCAGCAAGGACAATCCCGAAAGCCGGAGGAAATCTTTTCGCGTGATCTTCATGGTGTCCTCCTGGCCGCAACCAACTGGGGTTTGTTGTGGCAATCCCAGCAATACAGGGCAGAGACGCCGGCATAGGTGTGGCAGCGGTCACAGAACTCCGCCTTGTTGGTATGACATTCCCCGAGGCAGGTTCGCGTGAGACTGGCGTCGTAGGATTTTCCGTTCGCCGCATGAATCTGGCGTACGCCCTGACGCACCGCATTCTCGCGCCACTCGATCAGCAAACGCATGTGCGCCGCTCGCATATACGGAAGGGGCGCGACGCACTCCTTCGCCTGCGCCGGCAACTGTAACTGCGGTTGCTTGGCTTGGGTTCCCAACGCCGCGGCGTGCCACAGCGGATAGGTAAACAGAATCAGGAACACCGCCAGCCCGCCGAATATCAGAACGCGCTCACGCATGGGCCACCTCCGCTCCGCCATCCCCGACTGTTGGAATAACCTCTTGCGCCGGGAGCGGCTCCCCGCGCAGATCGGTGGTGCGTGTTTCGCCCTGCATCACCAGCGCGTTTCCCAGCAACTCGTGAATTCCGGCAACCTCCACGCCTGGCACCCAATACTCCAGCAACGGGGGCAACGTTGCCTTGTCGATGGCGCACATGCACGCCAGCACATTCACTCCGTGCTTTTCTTTCACGTACTTCACGGCATTGGCCCGGGGAAATCCGCCGCGCATCCGCATTTCCAGATTTTCGTCCGTGCCCAGCCCGGAGCCGCTGCCGCAGCAGAACGTCTGTTCGCGGATCGTGTTCTCCGGCATTTCGTAAAAGTGGTTGCACGATTTCCTGATGATGTAGCGCGGTTCCTCCAGCAAGCCCATGGCGCGAGCGGGATTGCAGGAATCGTGATAGGTGACCTTCCAGTTGTCGTTGCGGCTGGGGTCGAGTTTGAGCTTGCCGTGGTGGAGCAGGTCGGCGGTGAACTCGGCGATATGCAGCATCTTCGTCGATTTCGCGTGATCGAAGCGCGTGCCGGTTATGGGCGAAACCGGAACTTCGAGGAAATCCGCCGGACCGTTCATGGTGTCCATGTACTGGTGAAGCACGCGCCACATGTGCCCGCACTCGCCGCCTATGATCCACTTCACGCCCAGCCGTTTGGCCTCGTCATAGACCTTGGCGTTCAGCCGCTTCATCAGTTCGTGCGAAGAGAACAGGCCGAAGTTGCCGCCCTCGGAAGCAAAGGCGCTGACCGTATAGTCCAGGCCAATCTCCTTAAAGATCATCAGGTAACCAAGCAAGGTGTAATAGTGCGGGGTGCCAAAGTAGTCGGCGGAAGGCATTATAAAAAGGATTTCCGCGCCCTTGCGATTGATCGGGACTTCGATCGGCACACCCGTGATCTCTTGCAGTTCCTCGGCGGCAAAGTCGAGGCTGTCCTTGAAGCCGTGGGGTTGAATGCCGAGGTGATTGCCGGTGCGAAAGCAGTTCGCGGCCGGCTCCAGCACCCAATTGATGTTGCATCCGATCAAGTTCAGCAGCTCGCGGCCGATCATGGTGATCTCAGCCGTGTCGATGCCGTAGGGGCAGTAGACCGAGCAACGCCGGCATTCCGTGCACTGGTAAAAGTAGTAAAACCATTCCTTAATGACGTCTTCAGTCAGCTCGCGCCCGCCCGCAAGCGCGCCGAAGATGCGGCCGGTCAAAGTGAAGTAGCGCCGGTAAATCGAGCGTATCAACTCGGCGCGCAGCACCGGCATATTCTTGGGATCACCAGAGCCGATATAGAAGTGGCACTTGTCGGCGCAGGCTCCGCAGCGCACGCAGATGTCCATGAACAGCCGGAAGGAGCGATACTTGTCGAGCCTCTCCTTCATCCCGTCGAGGATGATCTGTTTCCAATTCGGCGGCAGCTTCCAGTCGGCATCGAACGGCTGCCACTCGCGTGGATTGGGCAGGCCCAGATAGTTGAGGTTCTTCGGCAGCGCGCTGTAACAGATCACTCCCTTGCGCAACTCAGGCCGGGTGTCGCGCCAGTCGCCCTGCGGGGATTTCTCTTCAATCTGCAGTAGTTTTTCGGACATCTTCGACCTCGAGCGGCAACCCCGCGGTGATGATCTTTTCCCGGAACTCTTCTTCCCATTCCTGGTACGTGTGGGTTTTTACCGGATAGTTCCAGGGGTTGACATGACGTTCGCCGCGATTGTTGTTGGCCAGGTTGCGCGTCGGACTCAGAAACACCCCGCCCATGTGCATGAGCTTGCTGAACGGAAAGTATGCCGCCAGCGTGCTCACCAGCAGCAAATGAACCATGAACACCGGGCTCAGAGCCTGCGAAATGACCGGGTGGAAGGTGGCCAGACCAAGTGCAAATTGCTTGACGGCGGCGACGTCCACTCTAGCCGCGTGGCGCATCAGGACGCCGGAAACCGCGATTCCGAGGAGCAGAAAGAGTGCAAAGTAATCTGTAAACAGCGAAATGTAGCGAACCAGCGGCTCGCGCATTCTCCGCAGCAGCAAATACGACAGCGCCGCCAGGAGAATCACGTCGGAGGCATACACGACCGGATGGCCAACCTGGAAAAAGCCGTCGACTCGCTGCAGCACAAGCACGAAAGCGGGCACCGGTTCCACCAGCAGCCGCACATGCCTGAGCAAGATCAGGAGCAGAGACCAATGAAACCCCAGCGCCCCAAGCCAGAGGTATTTGCTCTCGCCAAACGACGCCTTGCCTTCGACGATCTTGCTGCGCGTGTTGCGGAACAGGGACCGAAACAGCAACACCTCCAGCGCCACCCGCATCGCAGCGCCCGCTCCCGTCGAGGGGTTGTCAAAGGTTGCGGCCTTGATCCAGCTCAGCGATTTCTGCTGGCCGCAGGTGGTGGGAATGCGGAAGGGCACGGGGGTCGCCGCCCAACGCCATATTCGCGCGCAAATGCCCCCGAGCAGAATGGCGCACGCTGCGTATGGAACGGCTATTCCCAGCAGTGCGCCCGTCGCGGTGGAGGCGCCTGCCAGAATCCCGGCGCAAATCAGCGCAGCCACCGCCAGCAATGCATAGACCGCGTTCACAGGCAATCCCTCGTACGTTGCCGGACGCTGAGCGCCCGCTTCGCTTCGTTGATTCGAACCAGGGCCAGATCTTCGCGGCACTTCACGTACTGATCGAAGGTCATCAACGCCAGCTCGTCGATGCGGCGATCGAGATCCGGAAACTGGTCGCGCGCATCGTGTTCACGAATGATCTGGCGCAGCAGAAAAACGAAGCAGACAGCTTCGGCCGGCGTGCAGTCCTGAACCGCGCGCAGCCGGACGAGGCCATCCAGTGCTTCTGACGTACGCACGGCATCCAAATCTCCGGCTAGCTCTTGCAGCAGCTTGGCCAGCGACTCGCGTACCGTGAATCCCACGGGGTTGCGAAATCGCTCACCACCCCGTGAAATCGAATTGCGGGCCTGCTCCGGGTAGATTTGAATTGTCTTCTCGATCCATGCGTCGAGAATCGCTGCGGGCGCACGCATTTTCTCCTCCAGTTACACGCAACCGGTGGGCTTTGGCAGGCCCGCTAATTTGCAGGCTCCCTTGGCCGGTCCGGACGGAAACAACTTGTAAATATCACCCAGCTTGAATCCGGTTTCCTTGCAAAGCTTGCGGATCATGGGCGCAATGCCGAACTGCAGATAGTGAGCCCGCAGCATGTTGATGACCTTCCAATGGTCGGGGGTCAGCTCCGTAACCCCTTCCTCGGTCATGAAATCCTTCGCCACTTCCTCGTTCCAGATTTCCGGGTTATCAAGGAAGCCATCTTCGTCAACTTGATATTCGCGTCCGTTCAATACGAGTACTGGCACTGTTCCACCTCTCTCTAGTTCATTTCGATATATCCGCACGGGCAAACGTCGGCGCACTTCTTGCAGCCGTCGCACAGCTCGAGCTTGACTTTGTAGTGTTCGCCTTTCGGCAGTTTCACAAAACAGTTCGGAGTGCAATACATCCAGCAGGTTTCGCAATCCATGCACATACC
>JBEKBO010000037.1:0-36880 GCA_050015355.1 Candidatus Korobacteraceae bacterium
GAGCCCAAGAAAGGGAGAACTACAAAACAGAAACAGAACTTCGGAAGACCAGACCCCACCGCGCTGAAAATCTTCACCGGCCCCCATCTTCCAACGGCTTCAGGAGTTTTTCAACAGTCTCATATGTTTCAGGAACGGGTGGCGCCTGACCGGCAACCCCGATTCCAATCTGACACCCAGGCCGTGCGCCCTGATATCGTCGAACTCATCGAAGACCGCGGCCATTGATTTACACTCAGACTGTATTCCTGCCCGTTTCTCTTGCTCGAGCAAACGCAGTTCCTCAGCCGTGGTTATCGTCACCAGGAATGTGGCAGTCATACCTGCTCCTTCGTGCGGCGTAGGAACCGTCGAATTTCCGCGGCTCCGACCGCTGACAGACGACACCTTCAGAGACAGAGCCTGTCCTCACACTCTTGTGCCCGGAGATTGAAGGTATCCGCCTCCAATAGCCTGGGCAGCCAAGTCGTTCGGCCGTGATGCTGAGTTCTTGGACATAATGTAGCTTCCGATCCAAGCGAAAGTCTGTGATATTCAGATTATTTTCTGCCATTGACCACCGTGGCAGTCGAGATTCGAAATCTCGAACAGATAACGCGACCGGACGCATCCCCAAGCGCGAAAAATACTGGTATCTACTGGCGATAGCGCAGTAGTATTCCCACAGAATGGTTCGCGGCAGGGGCCGTAAGCAGATCTCGCACGTTGACCCGTTTTGCAAGAAGAGCCGGAGGCCAGGGTGCGCCCGCTTTTTGATCGCCATGTGATTGACAACACATACACCTGTGATGAGAAGGGATGGACAGTGTGCGCCCCGCTTCGATAAACTCCGCGCCATTGTGAGTTCTAAGGTGTTTTACCGAGCGGTTGACTAATGGATAAGCCGCATTAGAATAGTGCGTGCAATCCACAGTCAGACCTGATCCACGGCGGGAGTAGGTAGCGGCTCGCCCGCTCCTCGGTTATTTCCCGTGCTGTCGCGAGCGCGAGATTTAAAAGACGCTTCACCCTCGTCTCGGACGGATCACACGAAAGAAACTAAGGATTGAAAGGAGCAGGCTTATGGCACTCACCAGGCGCTGTTTTGTCCTCGCTGCGCTAGCAACGCCAACTTCGGCAATGCTCAGTCGCTACGCCCTGGCAGCACCCTCGCAGAATCTCAAGATTTCCCACCAGTTTCCAGCGAGCACGGGCGCGGAGGGCGATTTCCGCGATCGCATCTGCCACAAGTTCGCCACAGAGGTCCAAAAACGAACCAACGGCGCACTCACCGCTACTGTCTACCCGGGCTCGTCGCTGATGAAGACGAATGCGCAGCTGAATGCCGTGCGTAAGGGCGCGCTCGACATGTCGCTTTTCCCGATTTCCTACGCGGGCGGCGAGATCCCGGAGCTGAACATCGGGTTGATGCCGGGAATAGTGACTTCTTACGAGCAGGGGATGTCGTGGAAGAATGCCGAGGCCGGCAAGCTGCTCTCACAAGTGCTATATGAGAAAGGTGTGCTGTTCGTGAGCTGGATATGGCAGGCCGGGGGCGTTGCCAGCCGCAACAAGGCGATTGTCGAACCGGAGGACTCCAAAGGACTTAAGGTACGGGGTGGGAGCCGCGAGATGGACATGGTCCTGAAAGCGGCCGGAGCGTCGGTAGTTTCCCTGCCGTCGAACGAGATCTATCAATCGGTGCAAAGCGGTGCGCTCGATGCGGCAATGACTTCATCGACCAGCCTGATCTCCTTTCGCCTTGAGGAAGTCGCCAAACACCTCACCACCGGCCGCGGCAAAGCCTATTGGTTTATGCTGGAACCGCTGCTGATCTCGCGCGAAGTGTTCGAAAAACTGCCGAAGGATATGCAGACGATTGTGATGTCGGTCGGGGCCGAGATGGAGAAGTTCGGGACGGAATCGGCCAAGGCCGATGACCAGGCCGTTGCCAAGGTTTATCAGAAGGCCGGAGGCAAGGTCTATGATCTCTCCGCGGCAACCGTAAAGAAATGGCAGGCGATAGCCCGGGATACGGCTTGGAAGGATTTCGCCGGAAGGAGCGAACGCTGCGCCCGTCTGCTCCAAGCGGCGGAGAAGATACTATGAGTGAAGGATCAGGGGATGAACCTGCTATTGGAGAACCTCAAAGCAGTGCCGGGACGGCAACCATCATTACGCCGTCGACTGTCGCCGTGAGGGAGGCGGAGAAGACAGGTGCGCTGGCAGCGATCACGCGAGTTCTTGACCGTGTGAACCAAGGCATCATGATAATCGCGGGGATAGCCCTGCTCGGCGCAGCCCTCGTTCTCACCTACGGCGTGATTACCCGCTATTTCCTGAAAGTGTCAACCGACTGGCAGGATGAAGCTTCGGTATTCCTGATTGTCGGCTCAATTTTCATGTGCGGCGCCTATGTGCAGTCCCAACGCGGGCACGTAGGCATCGAGGCGCTTGCGTCCATTTTGCCTGAAAGCGTCAATCGGATTCGGAAAGTATTCATTGACATAGCCTCGTTTGCGTTCTGTGCCTTCTTTTCCTGGAAGTCGTGGGAAATGTTCCATGAAGCATTTTCGGGAGGGTATAGGACTGAGTCGACCTGGGCTCCGCCGCTATGGATTCCCTACGGGCTTCTTGCTTTGGGGATGGCGAACCTGTCGTTGCAACTGCTGGTGCAGGTTGCCGCGCATTTTACACGGAAGAGGCAATCCCCATGACCGAGGGAACCATTGGTATTCTGTACGGTGTTGTCACACTGGTCGTAATGTTCTCGGGCATGCCGATTGCCTTTTCACTGGGCGCGGTTGCTGTCGTCTTCATGTACTTCTTCATGCCGGGTGCGGCGCTCGATACCATCACGCAGAACGTTTATGAGGAGATGGCGAGCATCACACTGCTCTCAATCCCGCTTTTCATCTTGAAGGGTGCTGCCATCGGGAAATCCAGGGCCGGAGCCGATCTGTATTTGGCGCTGCATGCCTGGATGCACAAAATTCCAGGCGGGCTCGGGATCGCAAACGTCTTCGCCTGCGCGCTGTTCGCGGCGATGGCGGGGTCGAGCCCGGCAACCTGCTCGGCCATCGGCAGTGCAGGAATTCCCGAGATGCGGCGGCGCGGGTACTCCGGCAGTTTCGCGGCAGGGATTATCGCTGCCGGCGGCACTCTTGGCATCCTGCTGCCCCCTTCGATCACGATGATCCTGTACGCCGTTGCCGCGGAACAGTCGCTTGGCCGATTGTTTCTGGCCGGCATCGGTCCGGGGCTGCTGCTGGTGACGCTGTTCTCGATCTACGCCGCCTGGAAGTACAAGAGGGAGTACAAGGCCGCTCGCGCGTTGTACGAACGCGGTGGCGAGAAGTCCGCCTATCTCGATGAGACGATCTACACCTTCGCCGACAAGACCAAGATGCTGGTGAGGGTGTTGCCATTCGTGATCCTGCTCACGGGCGTCATGGTGGCCCTCTACGGCGGCTATGCCACCCCGTCGGAAACGGCCGGATTGGGCGCGGTTCTGGCGCTTGTCCTGATTGCCGTCGTGTACAGGGTTTGGCGCCCGAAGGACTCGAAGATCATTTATATGAGCACCCTGAAGGAATCGACCATGCTGATGTTTATCATCGGCATGTCGCTCCTCTATTCGTATGTGATGAGCTACCTCCACATAAGCCAGTCAGCGGCGGAGTGGATCGTAGCCATGGAGCTCTCGAGGTGGGTGCTGCTCGCGGTAATTCTGGTCTTTGTTGTCGTGCTCGGTTTCTTTTTGCCGCCGGTTTCAATCATCTTGATGACAGCGCCTATCATTCTGCCTCCTCTGAAGGTGGCAGGTTTTGATCTGGTTTGGTTTGGCGTGGTCATGACTGTCGTGATGGAGATGGGGCTTATACACCCGCCGGTCGGGCTAAACATTTTTGTCATCAAAAACGTTGCGCCGGACATTCCGCTGAAAGATGTTATCTGGGGCACGGTGCCTTTTGTCGCGCTGATGGCATTTGCCGTCGTGTTGCTCTGCGTCTTCCCAGGGATCGCTATCTGGTTCCCCGACCTGATCCGGGGAGTTGCCGCCAAGTGACGATCGGAAGCCGACTTCAACAAGTTCGGCATGCGCAATAAGAAAATCGTGGAGCAGCACTTCTCCGGCTGGCAGCCGATGAGAACAGAGCGAGGAAAAGTAAAAGTAATGGACGAAAAAGCAATGAACGCGCCCGCCAGCAGCCCATGTGCCTTAGGGGGTCTGCGGGTACTCGATTTAACGCGTGTTCTCGCCGGCCCGTTGTGCACCATGATTCTCGGCGACATGGGAGCCGAGGTGCTGAAAGTGGAGCAGCCGGGCCGCGGCGATGATACCCGGGCTTGGGGACCGCCGTTCCAGGGCACGGAAGCGGCTTACTACCTGGGCGTCAACCGCAACAAGCGCGGCATTACCCTGAATCTGAAGGAGACGCGCGGGCAGGCCATCCTGCGCGAATTCATCAAGAAGTCCGACGTGGTGATCGAGAACTTCAAGTTCGGCACCATGGCGGGGTGGGGCTGCGGTCCCGACTTCATGCGCCAGCAAGCGCCGCAGGTGATTCACTGTACCATTACAGGCTACAGCTCGCGCGGCCCCAAGCACACGTTCCCCGGTTACGATTTCCTGCTGCAAGCCGAAAGCGGGCTGATGAGCATCACCGGTGAGACAGACGGCGAGGCTATGAAGATGGGAGTTGCCATCGTCGATCTGTGCACCGGCATGTACGCCGCCATCGCCATCCTCGGAGCGCTCAATGCCCGCAACCGCGGATTTCCCGGGCAACAGGTCGAGGTTTCGCTCTATACCACCGCGCTTTCGCTGCTGGCCAATGTCGGGTCAAATGCGTTGATCTCGGGCAAGCCGGCGGGGCGCTATGGAAACGGTCATCCGAACATCGTTCCGTACCGTTCGTACCGCTGCAGCGATGCCGACATTGCCCTGACGGTAGGCAACGACGGTCAGTTCACGCAGTTTGCGGCGGCAGTGGGGCATCCGGAATGGGCCACCGACCCGCGCTTCACGCGCAACCGCGACCGGGTGGTAAACCGCGCCGCCATCGATGCCCTAGTCGAGGAGACGCTGGCCCGCCGCCCGGCAGACGAGTGGATCAAGACCCTGACGGCGGTGGGCGTGCCCTGCACCCGCATCAATACCGTGCTAGAGGCGCTGGCGGCTCCGCAGACCGCGGCCACCGACATGGTCATCGATATCGAACACCCGACCGCAGGTCTGTTTCGTTCCCTCGGCATCCCCATGTCGTTTTCCTGCACGCCTGGGGTCGTCCGTTATCCGCCACCGGTGCTGGGCGAGCATACGGACGCGGTGCTAAAAGAAGTGCTCGGATTGGACGAGGAGGAGATTCAGAGGCTGCGCGCCGACCGGATCATCTGAGGGACACCGCTTCACCGCTCAGGCTCCGAACCGGCGCGAAGGGTGCCGGATGAACGGCTAACCGTGATACGAATCACAGACTCAACACCGCATTAGGTATGTACTGAGAAGTCAAAATCGAAAGTTTGGTTGAAATAGGACGGCAGGTGTCACTCCGGGGAAGACCTCAGGGGAGTGAAGGGGGCCAAACCGCAGTGCAAGATTGTGTAGTGGCGTATTCCTCTCCGGCAAGACCGTGATATTCGTCTTTCGACCCAAACCTTCCATCAGGGCTTTCAGCAACGCCGGCGTCAACGCCTGTGCGGGCCCCGGTGTCGACTGGTAGACTGATGGTCCGATTTCATGAGGAATCTCAAGCAACAGGGAGCTGGAACCGATGGATAAGCGCGTAGCCAACGCCGATGCGGCGATTGAGAAACTGTTTGATGGGGCGACAATTCTAGTTGGCGGATTCGGGGCTTGCGGTAATCCCGAAAACCTCATTGCCGCCGTCCTCCGCAAGGGCACGAAGAATCTTACGACCGTGTCGAACAACGCGGGCATGGTGGAGTTCGGCCTGGGCTTGCTGCTGAAGTCGCGCCAGATTCGGAAGATGATCTGCAGCTATCCCGGCGAGAACAAATTTGCCGAGCAGCAGGTGTTGAACCACGAGATCGAGATCGAGCTCAATCCGCAGGGAACCCTGGTCGAGCGGATGCGGGCCGGCGGGGCGGGGATTCCGGCCTTCTATACCCCGACTGGTGTGGGCACGGTGATCGCGGAAGGAAAAGAAGTTCGCGAGTTCAACGGACAGAAGTATCTTCTGGAGCCCTGCCTGCGCGGAGATTTTGCTTTCATCAAGGCGTGGAAAGGCGACCGTTGGGGAAACCTTGTCTTTCGGAAGACCGCGCGGAACTTTAACCCGGTGATGGCAACGGCGGCGGATTACGTGATTGCGGAAGTGGAAGAGTTGGTCGAGCTGGGGTCGCTCGATCCCGATAGCATTCATACGCCGGGAATTTTCGTCAACGCTATTTTCCAGGGAGCGAAGTACGAAAAGCCGATCGAAAAGAGGATCGTGCGCAAGCGCGCGTAACGCGCAGCCGCGTGGAGGGGAGAACATGGCAGAACCGAAGATGGCACAAGCTGAAAATATCAAGGAAAAGATTGCCCGTCGCGTCGCACAGGAGATGCGCGATGGCTTTTACGCGAACCTCGGTGTCGGCACACCCACCCTGGTCGCCAACTATATTCCCGCGGGAATGGAAGTTGTCCTGGAAGCGGAGAACGGCATGCTTGGGATCGGGCCCTCACCTTTTGAGGGTGAAGAAGATCCGGACCTGATCAACGCCGGCAAAGAGACCGTTACCGAGCTTCCTGGATCGAGCTATTTTTCAAGCGCGGACTCGTTTGGCATGATCCGAGGCGGTCATGTGGACCTGACCGTGCTGGGCGCGATGGAGGTCGATGAGAAAGGCAACCTTGCGAATTGGACCGTTCCCGGCAAGAAGCTGATGGGGATGGGCGGAGCGATGGACCTGGTTGCCGGCGCCAAGCGCGTCATCATCGCGATGGAACATACGAACAAGGATGGGCGGCCTAAAATCCGTAAGACCTGCACTCTGCCTCTCACCGGTCTCGAAGTCGTGGACATGATCGTAACCGAGCTGGCGGTCATCGAAGTCACGCCCAAGGGGCTGGTGCTGCGCGAGGTGGCGCCGGGCGTCACTCCGGAGGCGGTGCAGAAAGTCACCGAGGCGAAATTGCGGGTCGCCGAAGATTTGAAAACCATATCGATCTGAGGCTCTCGGAAGAGATCCCAACAACCGTGGGGGAATTAACGCTTGGCGCAGGGGGAATTGGCAGGCGCCGACACGCGACCCCATGTCCGGATGAAATGGTTCAGTCATCCTGGAGCGAGGGAAACACACCGTAGGCGCTGGATCCAAATCTAAATCTTACTAAGACAGAGGGGTCATCATGGCAATTAAAGAAGGTTGGGCAGGCCGGTACTACGAAGATTTCGAGGTCGGAGATGTTTATCGTCATCGACTAGGCCGCACGGTAACCGCTACCGACAATATTTGGTTTACGTTGCTCACACAGAATAGCAATCCCGTTCACTTCGACCATGCCACAGCGGCGAAAACGGCGTTCGGACGGCCGATAGTTGTTTCTACGCTCACACTCGCGTTAGTGACAGGCCAGTCGGTCAGCGACATCTCTCTAAATTCCATGACGAACTTAGGCTGGGATGAAGTGCGCCTGCCTAATCCTTTGTTCGAGGGCGAAACCGTTTATTCGCAGAGTGAAGTCCTCGAGAAGCGAGACTCGAAATCCAAGCCCAATGTGGGTATCGTAACCTTCAAGACTACGGGTTTCACACAAGACGGGAAAGTGGTTATCGAATTCAAGCGAATTGTCATGGTCTACAGGCGGGGGCAAATGCCCGAGGCGCTTCGTGGCCCCCAGATCGGACCAAAAGAAAAGGGAGGAAAGTAATGGGCTCATCACCGAAGATTGCAGTCGTCACCGGAGCCGGTAGCGGGATCGGCAAGTGCGTCGCTATTGCTCTCGCTCAGAATGGGTACTCACTGGTTCTTGCCGGCCGACGCCTGGAGCGCTTGGAACCGACCGCGCTTGAAGTGAAGCAGGCCAATGCTCAAGTGCTCGTCGTACCTACGAACGTCACCGATCCTGCCTCCGTGGCTGAGCTTTTTGCGAAAACAAAAGACACTTTCGGCCGACTCGACTTGCTGTTCAATAACGCCGGCTATGGCGGCCGCGGCGTGCTGCTCGAGGACTTAACGATCGAACAATGGAAGGCTGTGATCGATACGAACCTAACCGGCACGCTTCTCTGTACGCAGCAAGCATTCAAAATCATGAAGGACCAGGAGCCGCGCGGCGGGCGCATCATCAACAACGGCTCGGTTGGGGCGCACAGCCCTCGGCCGAATTCCGCCCCCTATACGGCATCAAAACACGGAATTACCGGTCTCACCAAAGTGACTTCCCTCGACGGCCGAAAGTACGACATCGCCTGCGGTCAAATCGACATTGGAAACGCGGCCACCGAAATGGCAGGAAATATGAGCAAAGGCGTTCCGCAAGCGAACGGCACGAGAGCGGTCGAACCCACGATGGATCCTAATGACGTTGCGCGTGCCGTCGTGTATATGGCGTCTCTCCCTCTCGAAGCCAATGTTCAATTCATGCTTATCATGGCGACCAAGATGCCCTTGATCGGCCGGGGCTAATGGCCAGTGCGTACCTTGGGCTAACTCACGATAAGTCGAATAAGATAAATATGCGGTTTCGCAGGCGATGGGCGAGCGAGTGCTGCTGCCGGCGTTGCGCAAAGCGCCGGCAGACGCAATGATCGTGGCCGATGGCACGAGCTGCCGCCACCAGATTGAGGACGGTGCGGGCCGCGGCGCCCTGCACGTGGCGCGGGTGCCCCTGAGGTCATAGCGGGCTACATCCTTCTTACTTGCCGGTGGAGCACACGCAGGCGGCAAACGCCTTGGCCGTGTGATTTGCTAACGCGCAGACGTACAGCGGCCAGAATGGTTTCAGTTCGGAAGAGCGGTCGCCTGCATAGTAATTGCGAATGTATGCCTGGCTGGCCTCCGTCTTTGCGCCGCGATCGTTCTCGAACTCCGAAATTAGCTCCTTCACCGTCGAAGGCGAGAATTGCGCTTCATAGTAAGTCTGAGCAAAGTCGTACTCTCTGGACCAGGTGGTGGCGATGCCGGTTTGGTTTGAAGCTGCGATTACCTGGTAATTCTGCAGCACTCCGGAGGATCGGTTGACGCGCGCAATGGTGAATGATGGGTTGTTGCCATCAACCGGCGAGACGGAGGGAACCAATTTGATCGCAACGCTGTGCTCGAATAAGGCGTGAGGATCGCTCCCCTTTAAGAGACGTATTTCATCCATGTGGGTGTGCGCGAAGATTCCGAGTCGGATGACGTCGGCGTGCTCGATCAGCAGGTCGGCCAGCTTGTCCGAGGATAGAAACATTTCAGGCACACCGTTCCCGCAGATATTCTTGAACTCTGCAACGGTGGAGTACGGATCGATGCCCGGCGGGATGTGCCCCATGACCCAGACCTTTTGACCCAAGCGCCGCGCCTGTGCCAGTTGTTCATGTAACCAGGTCATTTCCGTGGTGGTCGCAGCGGAGTCGGGCCGGCCGGCGCAGGTGCTGTATCTGGGGGATAGAAAAAGGTCATTGACGACGATGAGGCGCGTGTCACGCATGGGCGCTCCCATCATGAGGCTGTAGTATCCGCCCTTGGCAAACACCTTGAGCGCCTGTTGCCGCTGGGATGGCGGCAGACCCCTGGCTATGATCCTGCCAGTCTGGACCAGAAAGTCGCTTCCGGCATCGAGCCGGTAGTCGTCGCACGCGGTGTCGTTATTGCCAAGGGCCACATAGACGGGCACGCCCGGGAAAGAAGCGCGCAGTTCGCTTATCACAAAGCTCAGAGTCTTCAGGACGAAGGCCTGATAGTCGCGCTGCGTCGATCCGGGAAGCAGTGTCGCGTACCTGCAGGAGAAGGCGTGGGCGATCAGGTCGCCGCTCACCGTGATGAATTTTGCATCGGGTTGCTTGAGCCGCATAGCGTGCAGGCTGGAGTGCAGCAGGGCGTAAGGCGTGTCGACACCGCGTGCATGACAGCTCTGCTGGAGCTCGGCAAAGGCCTGCTGCTGATTGGGCGAAGGCGGAGCCGAGAGGATTGAACTCCACTGGCTCACCGGAGCGCCAACAAGCTGCTGCAACCGGGCGGGATCGTGAAAGGGATCGAAGTGGATGTCGCTGACGAGGAGCGCGGGGAAGGTGCGATCTTCCTTTCCTGCAGCGGCTGCGGAGCGGTGCTGCTGTCCGTCCTTGGAGGAAGCCGACTGCGCTTCGCCACGGCTCGCCAGCGGAGAACCCACGAGAATAAGGAGCCAAAGCCAAAAGGTGATTTGCAGCCCAGAGAACTTGCGAGTGATCAACGGTGCTCCTTTACTGGCCAGTGCTCAGGTACTACGCTTGTGCGTGCCATCATATGAAGGACGGCCCTTCTACTCCGGCGTAGTGCAGGATCATATCCTCATTCACGTCGACCCCGACGCCCGGCTTTTCGCTGGGCAAAATCGTTCCGTCGTTGGCGACACGGATCGGCGGGTCGATCAACTCGTCGCGCAGCGGGTTGTTGAGTGAACAATCCGCCTCAAAATAACCGCCATTCTCAATTGCACTCAAGAACTGAACCGTCGCCGTCATGCTGACTCCCTGGCTCGTATGAGGATGAATTGGCAGCTTGTAGGCCGAGGCCATGGCGGCGATCTTGAGCGCCTCGGTAATGCCGCCGCATTTCGACAGGTCGGGCTGCAGGATGCTGACTGCGCCCTCCTCAATCAGGCGGCTGAATTCGAAGCGCGTGAAGTGATTCTCACCGGCCGCCAGAGGAACCGGAGCAAAACTCTTGGCTTCGCGGTAGAGGCGATAATCATGACCGGGAAAGGGCTCTTCCAACCAGCCGACGTTGCAGGCGGCAAAGGCCGGCATGGCACGACGCGCGTCGGCCAAACTGTAGCCGGTATTAACATCGGTCAGGATATCGATATCGGGGCCGAGTCCGGCACGCACTGCCTCGACGCGGGCGATGTCCGCCGTCACAGTGTCGCCTCCGAGCCTGAGCTTCAGCGCGCGGAAGCCGGCGGCGACGAAGCCTTTGGCTTCCTCGACGAGCGATTCGGGAGGCTGAATGCCCAGCGCGATGCCGCCAGCATAGGCGGGAATCTTGCGGCTGCTTCCTCCCAGTAACTTGTAGAGCGGCCAACCGACCGCCTTGCCGCGAATGTCCCAAAGGGCCATGTCGATACCGCTCATCGCCATGGCGCAGGCCGCCCCCATGCCGTGGCTGCCCAGTTGGAATTTGTAGATCCGTGCCCAGACGCCGTTTACATCGGCAGCATCCATGCCGAGCACCAACTGTTTCAGGGTCGTATTGACCAAGGTGGCGATAGCCAGGTGGGCGCGCCCGTGGTGCGATTCGCCCCAACCAACAAGGCCGCTTTTTGTGGTTACCTTTACGAACACAATGTCACGCTTGACCATCACGCCGATCCCCAGGCGAACGCGGTGCTCCGGCGGAACGGGAACGGTTACGGGGAATGCTTTGATTTCGACGATTTTCATGATGACCTCATAGGATAATGACGCCGTGCCGACGCAAGGCGTAATGAATAACATACCGGTTGCAGGATTTCCAAACCACTTTCAGGTTCAGATTGACGGGGCAGCGGGGCTGGCGCAGAATGGTTAGCCACCATCAATAAGCAATCTTCTCGCCCGGCGTTTGAGCACGTGCGCCGCCCATTCATGAACGATCGATGGGCAAAGGAGACTGAGTGGAAACCCGTCAGACGTCGACCAAGTACTGGATGCTGTTCCTGATCTTCAGCGGAAACGCGATCAACGCGCTCGACCGCTCCAGCCTTGCAGTCGCCAATAGCTTCATTGCCAAAGACCTGAACCTCAGCCTGACGACCATGGGCATGGTGCTGTCGGCGTTCGGATGGGCGTACCTGCTGGGCAATTTGCCCGCGGGGCGGCTGTGCGACCGCTTTGGGGAGAAGAAGGTCTATGGCCTGGGCGCGGCCTTGTGGTCGTTCGCCTCGGCAGCGACCGGACTGGCAAAGGGTCTGGGAACTCTTCTCGTCACCCGCATCTTGATCGGCGTTGGCGAGTCGGCGAACTTCCCGGCAGCCACCAAGGTCATTACCGAGCGCTTCGACAAGTCGCAGCGTGGAATGGCGACCGGCGTCTTCATGTCCGGGCTGCGTGTCGGCTTCGCCGTCTGTCCGGCGTTAATGATCGGGCTGATGCTCGCCTTCGGGTCGAAGGCGCAACCCAACTGGCACGTCGCCTTTTACGTCACCGGATTGGGCAGCCTGCTCTGGGTGGCCCTGTGGTTCCTCACCTACGGCGATAAACCCGGCACCTCGGTCCAGGCAGGGACGGCGGCGGCGGCGAAAGCGCGCATCCCCATCATGGTACTGCTCAGGTACCGGAACACCTGGGCGATGATTTGCGTCAAGTTCTGCCAGGACTACCTCTACTACCTGTTCCTTACCTGGCTGCCGGGATACCTGGTACACGCCCGTCATCTCGATCTGGGCAAAGTGGCGTTTTACGCCACCATGCCGTGGATCGCCGGAATGGTGACCCAGCCGCTGATCGGCATCGTCGCCGACAAGATGATCAACTCCGGCCTGGATGCGACGAAGGTGAAGAAAAGCCTGCTGGTGGCGATGCAGGTGGTCTCTCTGGCGGTAATCTTTGCCGGCTACGCCGAAAGCGCCATCGTCGCCGCCTGGTTGCTGGTGGTCGCCATGGCCGGGGAGTCCGCCTGTGCGGCAATCACCTGGACATTTCCGCAGGACCTCGCGCCCAAGGGCATGTCGGGCACACTGGGCGGAGTTAACAATACCTCCGGTGCCGTGGCTTCCATCGCCGCGCCGGTCATTACCGGATATGTCGCCCAACATTTCGGATTCCAGTTCGCACTGGCCTTCGGAGGCGCAATCACCTGCGTCGGTATCCTCTGCGTCCTCTTCATGATGACGACGCTTCGTCCGCTACCGATCGATACCGCCACCGCCGGCGCAACGGCCAGCTAAACCGGTTCCGCGGAAGGTATATACCGAAAAGGAGCCGGGCATTCAGCCCGGCGGTGATAGTTCCGGATACACCTACTTAGTAATTGCTCTAACTGGATGAAGGAACGAAATTGAACAGGGAGAAAGAGTACCTGAAATGGGCCAGCAGATAGAACGGATCGCGGTAGTCGGGGCCGGCATCATGGGCCATGGCATCGCCCAGATTCTTGCCCAGGCGGGCCACCGGGTCAGCCTGACCGACAGCGTGCCGGCAGTGGTTGAGAACGCGCGCGGTCTCATCGAGAGCAGTATCGAGATGCTCTTGCAGAACGGTTTGATCGCGGAAGCTCAGGCCGCTTCGGCCAAGGCGAATCTCACCTTTGCCGGGAGTCTGGCCGAAGCTGTGGCAGAGGCCGACCTGGTCTTCGAGGTTATCCCCGAAAAGGTCGAGATCAAGCGGCAGATGTTCGAGCAGCTCGACCGCCTGTCGAAGCCGGAGGCGATCTTCGCCAGTAATACCTCGGCCATACCGATCACCACGCTTTCCGGTTTTTCGCAGCGTCCTGAGCGGGTGATCGGAACACACTTCTGGAATCCCCCGCAGCTAATCCCGCTCGTCGAGGTCGTTACCACCGAGCGCACAGCCCAATGCGTGCTGGAAGCGGTGATGCAGTGCCTGACAGCGGCCGGCAAGAAGCCGGTGCACGTCCTCAAGGATGTGCCTGGTTTTCTCGGCAACCGCCTGCAACACGCCATGATGCGCGAAGCCATGCACATGGTGGAGCAGGGCGTAGCCAGCGTCGAAAGCATCGACGCGGCACTCAAGAACAGCTTTGCCCTGCGACTGCTGTTCTCCGGTCTCTTTGAGCAACGCGATCTGAATGGGCTTGATACTCAGCTAGGCTCGGAAGTCACCCTCTTCCCCGATCTTTCCAACATGAAGGAACCGCCGCCGCTGCTGCGGGACAAAGTGGCTGGGGGTGAACTGGGATTGAAAACGGGTAAGGGGTACTACGACTGGACAAACCGTAACCGTGCCGAGATCGTTCAGCGCAAGAATCAACAGCTTGTCAGCCTGCTGAAGTTTCTGCAGTCCAACGGATAGCCAGATTTTTGGAGCGCGTTCCGCGTTCCGCAGGTCGCTGTACGGACGGGTCGTGCAGTCCGCGTACTTACGGCGTATTCTTGGGGCAGAAATGGTGTTTTGTTGCCATTGCGGAAAGCCGGCGGAAGGCGGGCGTTTCTGTGCCGCCTGCGGGAGACCAATTGCGCCGGACGCCGTCGCGGCGGTGACCGTCGAACTCCAACGCCATCGCACACAGATGCGCCTCATGGTGATCGCGCTTGGCGTGGTCTCCGTGGTAACCGCAGGGTTGATCGTCACCTGGGTGATGTACACAGGACGGGTAGTCGGCCGTTCACTCATCGGCGGTGAGACCTTTTTCCCCACGGTACGGCAGCAGCAACCGCTTCCCTCGCAATCTACCACCGCCCAAACTCCGCCCGGTCAGGACAACACTCCTGACACTTCCACCTCGCAGCCGCAGCAGCAACCGCCGCAGGTAATCGTCCCGAGCCGCCCGTCCACGGGCAGCATCGATCCGAAGGCGGTGCAGAACGCGCTAACCACCCTAGCGCCGCAGGGCAAGCAGAAAGACCCATCCCCGCAGCAACCGCCGGCACCAACTGTCGTTGCGACCGACTCCGACCGTTATCCCGGTTCCCAGCCGGTAGAGGTTAAAAATGCAGATCTCCCCGACATCGGTATCCCCGTCGCCGGCGAGGTGTATACCACTGCCGACTCCCTCTCAACTGTTATCAACTACTACACGCAGCGCTATCCCGACGCCGAGGTGCTGGAAATAAGCGGCCAGAAGGTCATTGCAGTCAACCGCCCAGGCGTCACCAAGGTCATTGCCATCGGCACCACCGGCGAGGAGACGCGAATCGCAATTGTTCAGCCGCGCCATTGAAACTCGCCCCAAGCTGGGCCGAGGGTGTGCACGTCTCTGCTTGAGGGTACTCTGGAAGACGGAGTCGCCTATTTGATCACCATCGGAACACCGGCGGGCATCCCAGCTATTACCATCCCAAGGTCTATAACGACCGCGCCGACCAAGGTGACCAAGATTCCAATCTTAGCCAGATCCTTGAAGCTAAAGTAACCATATGCGAACGGCAGCACCAGACTGGGTGACTGGGTCACGAGGATAAAGTGAATAGAAGACGCAAATCCGGCTGTCAGCGTCAAGGCTAGTACTGGTAATCCATGCTGCTGTGCGTAAGCAATAATAAATGGAACATTAACGGAGGCTGTGGTTCCAAAGCTGGAAAAACCTAGGGAATCCACCGCCATCAACAGTGTCACTGCTAGAGGTTGGAAGAAACCCGGCAGTAAGGCCATCGGATGCAGGACTCGCTGTACTGCCCAAGAGGCCAACCCACTCTTGGAGGCAGCGATTCCCACGATGAAGCCACCCACCACCAGCATCACCCCTCCCCACTCGAGGCCCCTGTTGAGGTCGCGCCAGTTGTCGAACACGCCTACCCGTGGCAGGGTAATGCCGCCCAGGATGAGGAGGGAAACAAAGGCGATTGGAAGCTTTGTCAGGTCACTGGTCAACCACAACACAACGGCGGCCAGGAAGACGACAGTGGTGGTCTTTTCTTTGACGGTCCATGGCCCCAGCGCCCTTGATTCGCGTTGCAGGACGTCCCGGCCGTAAGGAAGGTGCTTGATCTCTGGCGGGAATATCCGCAGGATCAGCCACCAGGTAATAGCGGCGATGACCATGCAAATGGGGGTGGCGATCATGGTCCAATAGAGGAAGCTGACGTGCATGTTGGCATTTTTGTTCAGGAAGGCCAAGGTAATGACGTTGGAGCTGACCCCGGCTGGGGTGCATATTCCCCCGATATCGGCGCCAAATATGATCGCCATCATCAACGCTCTGCCGAAGTTGCTGCTTCCCGGTTTGGCGTCGACAGTCTTGAGAAGGCCAAGCACCAAGGGAAGCATCATCGCCACCACGGCTATATCATCGATAAACATGGAAATGACAAAGGATATCCACAGGTAGCCGCCTACTACCAGGGAGGTGTTGGTACCGATAACAGCTAGAAGATAATAGCTAATCCGCTTGCCCAATCCGGAAGCAGAAAGGGCGACCGCGAGCCCCAATACGCCAACCATAAACGGAATCAGGGGATTGCCGAACGAGTCCCTGAGCGCCTCACCCAGAGGTATGATCCGCAGGGCATGCACCATCGCGGGAACCATAAGGGCCGTGATGGGAATGGGTAAAGTTTCCGTTACCCACCACAGGACGGTAGTCACCATTACCGCCATCGCCCTCACAGCCTCAGGCTTCATTCCTGCGGCGGGGGGAAGGAAAATGGATCCCACGAGGATCACAAGACCCACCGCAAAGTACACCAACTTGTAGGATTTGCCCGTTCCCCCGGCTGCTGGAGCCTTGGCTGCAGTCGCTTGTCCAGTCGCTGCCATATGCATTGGTTGTCCCTTGCTCGAATCTCGCATGACCATCTCGTTCGGCGAGTTCAGAATGAGTTCCTTAATACTCTTAATACACAGGGATCGGGCAGCCCTGCCTGCTTGTACTCAGGCGTCATCCAGTGCTTCGCCGGTCAAAATGCACTCGGTGACCCACCATAAAACAAGTGGAATCAAGGGCACCTAAATCGAAACTACTTCTTCGTCTGCGACTCGGCGGGCAAAAGATTCTTCTCCGCCAAGAACCCTGCCAGCAGGTCGCCGGTAGCGGCGATAATCTTGCCGCAGTTGCTCTTTTGTTCCGGCGAGAGGTATTCGTAGATTTGTAATGCCTTGCAGGAGTTGTCGCCGAACCGGGCGACAAAGCGTTCGCCAAACTCGCGTGCATAGGTGTACGCCGGTTCGCGGCTCCCCTCCGGGCCGCTCCGTCCGGTCAGCAGGCTGAGCACCATGATCGATCCGGAGAAGGCACCGCAAAAGCCCGATTTCCCAACTCCGCCGCCGCCAAAACAGGTTGCAATGCGCATGGTTTCGTCACTGAGAGCAAAGGGAAGTTGGTTGCGAAACGCGTGCAGAACCGCTTCGGCGCAGTTGCAGTTCTGCTTGTAGAAATCGCCGGCCGTTGAGCGATCTTTTTGCTCCGAATCCGTCACCTTCCACCCTCCAGGTTGATCTGTTTCTTGATGAGCGTCCGTCTCCCGCGCTACTTTCACCTTCTGCATGCGAACGCCGGCTTTCCGCCAGCAGTTCGGCACGGCACGAGATATGTTGAGCGGCAACCTGTTTCCGAGGTCATTCCACCAGAGAATCGAAGCGGGCTCTAGCACGCGGCAATGCTTGCGGCCCAGTCTGCGGGTTCTTGACCTAGGATACAGTGAATTTCGTGGATCGTATCGTTTGAGCACTTAGGGGTGATGTGCCAATGGTCACAGTGAACTGTGAGCTGATCGCAGCGACGTACGCGCTGGCGGATGGCGCTCAGAAAGTCGGCGTTGGCAGTCTACCCCACGCGGTCTCTACAGGGAGATCCTTCGACGCTAAAACCTGGAGATCATGCACATCCACGTCAATCATGAATTCGGGCGTTCGAATCGCATTGACGGCGAACGGATCGAATTTCTTGCCGGTCGTCGCACCGGATACGGTAACAAAGATCAGTCTCCTCACGGTTGCAGACTCCATGCCGTGTTCTGAATGGCTCGCATCCCCGTGCATGGAATGCCCCGCCATGTGGCCGGAAGGATGGAGTATAAAGTCGGTGATCATGCTGATCGTGTGGTGCTGTTTGTACAATTGCCAGTCGCCCCCGGTATCGCCGATGAGACCTTGCATAACATACTTGGGTGGCATGAAATAAACGAGATAAGATTCGCCGCCATGCAATTTCGACTTGACCTCTTCGAGGTTAAGTATGTCGGCCATCCGATGTTCGAGCATCGGTTCATCTTGGGGCATGATCGGCAGCACAGCCACATTCGACTCCGACCACAAAGGCAAATGCGCTATGGTGTAATCCCGCAGAAGAAAAGCGCCACCGAGGGCAAATGAAGACAGCAACACAAAGAGAACAACCCTGCCGGCCGTGGTGGAAAAGCCAAGTGATTGCTCTATTCTCTTCGGCAAGAACATCCCCGAACTCTCCATGTACTTCTGGTACGGCTCTGGAAATTGCTTGAGCATGCGTCGTTCTTCATCCTTGGCCAGCAGGTAATAAACGAGCACCATCCCAATCCAGAGAACCACAACCAGGAATCTCGGCCACAGAATGGCGAGTCCGACGCCGGAAACGGCGAGACTGAGGTATTGGGGATGCCGGATCACGGAATACAGCGCTTTCAAGGCAGGGCCAGTCTTAAGAAACTTACTGGCGTAAACCTGAAGGGCGCAAACGAGAAACACGACAATCCCCGTTACAAAGAGAACGGAGCCCATAACCCGCAGGAATTGCAGAAATCCGTTAGGCGGCGCGACCAAGTGAACGAAAAAGAAAGAACTTAGCCAACGGGTCGCCGGATACCTGGCCAGCCCGAGAAGAAAGGGGTTAAAGGCCGAATAGAAGAAGCCCGCGAAGGGACTGATCATGATCAGGATTTCCAGACAGATTACGAAGTAAAGCACGATCGCACTACTCAAGATTGTCTTCTTCTGCTGCATTGGAGCACCTCTGGCGAGCGGTAGTCTATGGGCCGACCGGCACGCCACGCCGGTAAACGCGGGGAGCTCCTCATTGGCTTGCAGAATCGGCTTGGCACGACGTGGCCGATTCTGCAAGTCCCGAGAATCCCGTCAGGCTCTACTGTCCCGGGGGACCTGCTTTATTGCCGCCCATCATCCGCGGGCCCCGCATCGGTCCCATGCCTTGCGCGTGCAGCTGTTTCCATTGCTCAAGCGTGAGAATCCGCCGGATCGCCAGTAACATTTTGGCGTGCGACTTCTCCAGGTCGGCGCGTGCCTGAGCTACCTTGTCGATCTGTGCGGTCACTTTTGCCTCGTCCGGATGCTCGGCATCTACCAGCGGTTGCAGAGTAGCTTCTTGCTTTTCGAGCGCGGCGCGAAGATCGATCAACTGCATGCGATGGTCCTGAAAAGTCTTCTCAATCTGCTGTACTTGCGATTCGCTAAGGCCAAGTTTCTTAACCAGCTCGGAATTCTTCCACCACTTGCCACCCATCCCCATCCCCGGCCCGCCATGACCCATCCCGGGACCCGCGCCGTGCCCCATGCCGTGGCCGCCACCTTCCATCATCGGGCAGGGCATTGTCCCCATCTGCGGGTCGTGACCCATACCAGAACCAGGGCCGCCTTGTGCGACCGCGCTCCAGGCGAAGGCCAACATGATTACCACGACCTGTGCTACGTGCTTCTTCATTGCAGTTGCTCCCTTCCAATCAGTGATTAGAACTTTGTCCGGCGCCGGCCGAGAGCGCTGAGTTACGCTCCTCATCTATAAGCACGGCGGGCGCCAGCGCCGCCGGATAGTCACGCTCAATATCACTCTGCACTTGCTGCAGGAGAACGTCGTCGGCCGCATCATCGTTCGCCCGCTGCACAGGTTGAGGCCGTGTCAGCAGAAATGCCGCCGAGACCACCAGTACCATGGCCGCCGTGGCAACCCAGCGAACGTGCGGTACAAAACGAGGACGCGCGAGGCGCTGCCGGACCGCGAGTCTTTGCCTTGCCCAAAAAATCTCGTCGCGCGCTGCGGTGTTGTTGGCCAATTGCCGGCAGGCCGAGATCGCAGTGCGAACGCTATCCGCTTCAGCGCGGCACAGATCGCATGCCTCGATATGCCGCGCGATCTCCTCATTGCCAGTACCGAGAATCAATTCTCCGAATTGCTGTTCGTTCAAATGAGCGTTCATTGGTTCTTCCGCTCCTTTAGGTGCCCTTTGACCGCGCTGACTGCACGAAACAGGTGCGCTTTTACCGTCCCGGGCCGCAGAGACGTGGCCTGTGCAATCTCTTCAATGCTCATCTCTTCCAGGAACCGCAGTACAAACACGGCGCGCTGTTGGTTCGGCAGACTGTCAACCACCGCCGAAACGTGAGCGAGTCTTTCGCGCGCCAACAAACTATGCTCCGGCGAGGCACGCGGGTCGGCCGGCTCAACCCGTTCTTCAGAGCCCACGGACTCGCTGAAGAGGCTGCGCCAGAACTGCCAGCGGCGGCTCTTCACGTGATCCCGCGCGAGATTGATGGCGATGCGCATCAGCCACGTCCGCACGCTGCATTCGCCCCGGAACCGCTTTCGGTGCTCATAGGCCTGCAGAAAGCATTCTTGCGTAAGGTTGTCGGCTGCGTCGGGGTCGCGGAGCATCGCCAGCAACACACGGTAGATGCGCCGCTGCTCGGCCAATACGAGCGCGTCGAAATCTCCAAAGTCCGCAACTGCGCGACCGGCTATCTCTTGCACATCCGCCATTTCCGTTGCTGCGATCTGCTCCATGGCCTTACCGATACAGACGAGTGTTCGGCCCAGAGGTTTACATCCATCGACTATTTATTTCGGTTGTGAAGGTTTTCCAGGTCTTTTAGCGAAAAGCGGCAACCTGCGATTCGACCGCCCCAAATCCAATCGATTCACCACTTGCCATTATCTATTATGAGCCCCGTGCGTCGAAGCCAGGCCGCTCGACCCGCTGTCGCGATTCGGTAAAGCACGGTGAAAGGCGCACCTAACGGAAATCTGCAAATGCAAAACAGGCGCATTGCGGAAAGAAGCAGAAAGACTGGCCTGCGAGCTCCGGCCGTATGACCAAGTGTGATGCGAGTCACAGCTATTCCGGTGCACCAAGGGAGATGATTTCCGCGGCACATGCGGGAACGGCACCGTGCGGCCAACAAGGATGCAAAAGAAGCAATGCCCAAAACCACCGATTCATGCTCGGAATGCGGTCCGCTAAGCTGCTATCGCAAAGACAAGACACCACCAACCTTTTGTTTGACGGAAGCGGCCGACCCACAGGAAGCCGCGGCGGTCGTGGAGCATTTGCAGGGCGATAACCTGGACGCCCGTATGGCTCGCGCTGCCGCGGAAATAGAGGGGATGTATTACTGCAAGGCAACCCGCGCAGAAGAAATCGTTCTGTTCGCGAAGCGCATCGGGGCCAAGCGTATTGGGGTCGCCACCTGTCGCGGCTTGATTCAGGAAGCTCGAACCTTCGTCAAGGTGCTGCGGGCAAAGGGCCTGGAAGCGTTCACGGTCGTCTGCAAGATCGGCTCGGTGGATAAGACCGAAATCGGGGTTCCCGAAGAGGTGAAGATCGAGAAAGGCTCTTACGAGGCGATGTGTAACCCCATCCTTCAAGCGAAGGTGCTCAACGCGCAGAGCACTGAACTGAATGTCCTGGTCGGGCTTTGCGTAGGCCACGACTCGCTGTTCATTAAATATTCCGAAGCACCGGTAACAACCCTCGTAACCAAGGACCGCGTGCTGGCGCACAATCCGGTGGCGGCGCTATATGAAACGCATTCCTATTACCGTCGCCTTCTCGACCCGGAGCAAGATCCGGAAAAGAAGTCATAGCTAACCTTCCGCATAGGCGGTCTAAGACGTCAGTCGCCTAATGGACGAGGAAGGGACATTGGATCTCAAAGAGCTCATCTCCGGTCAAGAGACTGCCAGGATTTTGTCGTTCAGGTACTTGAGGCGGTTGACGTCGGCATCGGCCGTCACCATGTCGCTGACCCCGAGAATCAGCCGTTTGGCGTGACCATACCGGCCCACCAGTTCGTCCACATAACGGCGAAACGATTCATCATCCGTACTGCCCGGACATAGCTGTGTCGCCGGAATGCCGCCCCAGATGGTGATGCGGCCGGCAAAAGCGGCGTGGATATCTTCCAGTTTCACCTGCGTCATAGGATACGGGCAGACAGAGTCAGCCACGTCGAAGCCTGCCTCGAGAAACAAAGAGATCAGTCTCCGGTTTTCTCCATCGGTATGGGTCAGCAGATACTTGCCCCGTGCGTGGAGACGGTTGGCGTGCTCCTTCAGGAAAGGCAGGATATGCTTCCGGAACATCGGAGGCGGCGTGAGCGAATCGTCGTAATTGCCGCCAATGTACACAACTTCGGCGGGAGAATCGATTGCCGTTTGTTGTATCGCCTCAAAAAACGGCGACATCTGCTCGGCGAGGCAAAAAATCTTTTCCGGGTAATCGGCCATCGCGTAATAGAAGTGCTCGGGAAACATCAACTGCTTCATGATGTGATGCATGGGGCCGGCGGAGCCGAGGGTAGCCGCTATGGCAATGCCATGCTCGCCGACCTTCCGCCGCAGTGCCAGGTATCCATCCATCTGCGGCTTCACCTTGATGTGTTCAAAGAGGTACCCCACAGCTTCAAAATCTTCAACCTTGCGGATCGGCGGTTCCGAGACCCATGCCGTAGAGGCTCCGGCGTCCAGCATTTCATCGGTAAAGAGAAACGCGGTTCGCACAATGCCGAGCGGGGTGATGTACTCGACGACCGTTTCAGTCCGGTTTTTCGTTTGCTGCTTTGATATCCGGCGCTCAATGCCGTCGAACTCGAAGTCGTATGTCAGGGTCGATACGTGCATGAGGCCGAGGCCGCGATCGATTCCGCCGGTTACGTCCGTGGTGTAGTCGGGATTGGTTGCGTAAATGCCGGCACCGAGACGTATCGCGATCTCCTCGACGGTTAGCCCGCGCCATTCCTGGGGCATGGTCCCTTTTCGCAGGGCCGCTCGATACCAAAAATCAAGGCGCGGTATCCACGGTACCCGATCTGAAGTTTCGCCCCGGATGGCGGCAAGAGCTCTCTCGCGTTCCGTCATGTCCTTCTCCTTTATCTCCAGCAGAATGCCTTGCACTGCTCCTGCAACCAGAGCAGCAAAGCACCAATCCATAGCGAAACTACTGCGATAACAACAGAAAGTGCCAAGAACTGTCAACGCAAGTAACTACCTCGCAAAGGAAAGGACTCTCACGTGTTGCAGGCCGGCAGCGCGCCATGACTATATTCGGCGAGTTGTGACACCGATCACAACATCAGCGCTGCCAGGTACAGTAGACTTTTGCAACTTTGCCATCCAGCTTTGGCCCAAAGTCGCGGAAAGTTCATAGGATTCGCGCAGCGCCTGTACTTCACTCTAATTAAGAAGTTGCCGCGGCCTGAGGCCACTTGGCCAAATCACAGGAGAAGTTTCCATGAGCAGTTCATCATCAAAAGAAGCGGCTGCACCGACCCACCCGCCTCTGGGCGTGATTTTCTCGGCCACCATCGGCTCGGCACTGGAATGGTACGACTTCTTCCTGTACGGCACGGCAGCGGCGTTGGTGTTCGGACCACTGTTCTTCCCCAAATTCGATCCTCTGGTCGGAACCCTTCTCTCCTTCGCGACCTTCGGCGTCGGCTTCATCGTGCGGCCTTTCGGGGGAATTCTCTTCGGATACTTCGGCGACAAATACGGACGAAAGCCGGTGCTGATGGCGACCCTGCTGCTGGTCGGCGCCGGCACCATGTTGATCGGATGTCTGCCAACCTATAGCTCAATCGGAGTATGGGCGCCAATCCTGCTGGTCTCCATGCGCGTCATTCAGGGTTTCGGAGCTGGCGCCGAATACGGCGGCGCGGTCATCCTGCTCGTTGAATACTCGCCACCCGGAAAACGCGGCTTCTGGGGCAGCTTCGCCCCGCTCGGGGTCTCGATTGGCAATCTGCTCGCCGCAGGTGCGTTCGCGCTGGCCACCAGGCTGCCGAAAGAGCAGTTCATGTCCTGGGGATGGCGGATACCTTTCCTGCTCAGCATGGTGCTGATCCTGGTTGGTATTTACATTCGTTTCCGGGTGCTGGAGACGCCGGTGTTTCGCGAAACGATGGCGCGACGCGCCGGCAAGAAGCAGGAAAACCCTTTGATCGCATCCATCAGGCACCAACCGCGGAGTTTTTTCGTGGTTCTCGGAGCCCGTCTCGCCGAGAATGGATTGGGTTACCTGTTCCCGGTGTTTGGACTCACTTACGTCGTAACTAATCTTCAAGTGCCGAAATCGGTCGCGCTGAACGCTCTTTTCATCGCCTATTTCGTCGAGTTGTTCGCTGTGCCTGCGTTCTCTGCGCTCTCCGACCGCATCGGACGGAGACCGGTTTACATGTTTGGGGCGTTAGCCGGAGTGGCGCTGGCGTTCCCGTTCTTCGTGATGGTGGGCACAAGACAGTTTTTCTGGATCGCCGTCGCCTTCGTCCTGGCACGCGCGGTTGTAATTGCGGCGATGTTCGGCCCACAGGCCGCCTATTTCGCGGAGCTGTTCTCCCCAAGCCGCCGTTTCTCCGGCTTCGCCTTTGCCCGCGAAACTGGCTCCATCCTTGCCGGCGGGCCTGCCCCGTTTGTTGCCACCGCGCTAGTGGCATGGGCTAGCGGCGCATGGTGGCCGGTGGCCTGCTATGTTGTGCTGCTCTCGGGTCTCACCGCCTTCGCTGTCTGGTGCGGCCCCGAAACATATCGCGACGACATTCGCGCCGAAGCCGGAGCGAATAAAGACCAAGCAGCGTTTGCTTCGCCCGGGCAATAGCGAGAGGAAGGTCAATTGCACTGGTAGGCGCTGGTCACGCGCTCCTTGCACAAATTTCCTCCAGAATCTTCCGGCTTGCTTGCAGGGCTGCTTCCTTCTCGCCGTCGGGGGCATAAATCTCTATCGAAGCGTGCCCCGCGAAACCGATCTGGCGCATCGCTTGGATCACCGGTCCGAAATCGATGCTTCCCCGATCGAGTCGCAGATGGTCATCGGCCTTGCCCATATTGGAGTGGAGATGGACATGTTTTAGCCGAGGTCCTGCGGCAAAAACCGCGGCAGCCGGCTCGAAACCTTCGAGAACGGCATGGCCCACATCCAGCGTTAAGCCGACGGCCGGGCTGGCGACACCCTCGGCGAGGCCGACCCAATCCTCGATGCTGCTGAATATGTTCACGGCCCCGTAGCCAACATTTTCCACGCCCAAAGTGATCCCCAGTCGCTCTGCTTCCGGTGCGCATTTGGCAATGGTATCGATGGAATATTTGAGCGCATCCCGCGCCGAGAGCTTGGGATCGGATTTCCAGCCGGAGTGGACAACCATCGTATTTGCGCCGATGGCCGCTGCCAAGCGTATGCCCTGAAGATAGTGGGCGACGACATCTTCGCGATGTCCGGCATTTTCCGATGCCGGATTGATGTCCCAACAAGGCCCGTGCATCGAGTATTCGACACCGTACTTTTTCCCCAGAGCCTTGATCTGAGTTATGTCGGACGGTTGCACGCGGCGATAATCCAGCGACGGTGAATCGGCAAAAATATCGATCGCCAGGAAGCCCATCCCGGCGAGTTTTTCCAACGAAGTCCTGACTGGCTCTTCCAGGTAAAGCAGTGTATTGGCACAAATCTTCATTCTTGTTACCTCGGTACGTTAAAATCCGCGGACCGAACGACGATTTTTCCGGGGTGGATACAGAAGCCTACGTTGTCGCCGGAGCGGATGCTGACGGCGTTGTCGAGGTCGATCACTATCTCTTCACCACCCGACAGGCGTCCTATGCCACGGACTCGCGCCCCCAGGAACAGGATATCCGTGATGTGAACGATGAGGTGCGGTTTCTCATCGGGCGAGGCAACGCGTAAGTCCTCAGGCCGGAAGATGACAACGACTTCGCGGCTGCCGGGGTCGCAAGGGACCGGAAGGGTGGCGAATCCGAGGTTTACGGCCAAGCCGTCGCCGTCGGATGACTCAAGCAGGCCGCGATAGCAATTCGTGCGTCCGATGAACCCGGCAACGAAAGCATTTGCCGGATTGTGGTAGATCTCCCGCGGCGTGTCGCATTGCTGAATCTGACCATCATTCATCACCGCGATCCGGTCTCCAAGGGCCATAGCCTCTGTCAGGTCATGGGTCACGTAAAGGGCCGTGATGCTCAACTCCTTTAACAGCCGAGCCAATTCCACCCGCAAGTTGTCGCGCAGCTTGGCATCAAGGGCCGTGAGAGGCTCGTCCAGGAGCAGGTACTCAGGTTCGATAGCGAGAGCCCGGGCAAACGCCACGCGCTGCTGCTGTCCGCCGGATAGCTGCGCGGGTTTGCGCGCGGCGAGCTCCGTTATGCCCATCATGTTCATCATCGTCGTGACCTGGCTGCCGATCCTCTCCTGCGAAGCCCCGCGCATTTCGAGCCCGAAGGCGATATTCTGGGCCACAGTCATGTTCGCGAACAACGCATAGTTCTGGAACACCATGCCGACGCCCCGTTTTTCCGGCGGCAAGTCGGTCACATCTTTATTGCCAAACAACACTCTGCCAGAGGTAGGTATCTCGAGCCCCGCCGTCATCCGAAGCGTTGTGGTCTTTCCACATCCGGACGGGCCGACCAGCACCATCGTTTCGCCCTTCTCAATCTCAAGGGACACTTCGCGGACGGCATAGACGCTCTTTGCATACTGCTTCGTCAGCCTGTCTATCGTCAGATGCGTCATCAGAACCCTCGTCCCTCTACCTTCTCACTTCCGAGATACTGGATCAGCGCCATCAGCGGCAGGGTGAACAGCAGGAATAGCGTGGTGTAGGCGCTGCCGATTTCAAGCCGCAAAGAGGCATAGGATTCATACAGGCCAACAGGCATCGTCATCGTCAAAGGCGTATACAGGAAAAACGTCAGGTTGAATTCACCCAGCGACATGGTTAACACCATCAGCGACCCGGCAATGATTGCGTCCCGCACATTCGGAACAACCACCCGAATCAGCCGGGTACACCGGCCCGCGCCTAGGCTGGCCGCAGCTTCCTCCATCGCGGCCAGCTTCGCCGTCCGCAGCGCGGCCGTGACGGCACGGAGCATCAGCGGCATGGTGAAAATCACGTGGCCAACCACAATGAACAGCCAACTGCCGGACAAGTAGTTGTGCGTCTGGATGAGCGCCAGAGCGATTGCAATCCCCGGTATCGCCACCGGCACGGAGAGCAGCTCCTCTAATCCGGTGGACCAGCGGGAGTGGCCCTTCGACAACGCGTAGGCGGCGGGAACACCCAGCAGGATGTCGATCATGACGGTTGCCGCCGCGATGATTACGCTGAATTTTATAGTATGGGAATAATTCTCCCAAACATATGCGTACCATCTTAGGGTTAGTCCTTTTTCAAACATCGTCAGTCCCCAATATCCGGAAAACGATCCGATGATCGAGATGAATACCGGCACAATCAGAAAAGCCGATACCAGGACGACGACAAAAAGGACCAAAAAGCGGCCCGGACCCCATCTTCGCACCTGCTTACCCCCTCTCACCGATAGTCCGGTAAGCATAATTGAACAGTAACGTGATCACTCCTAAAGTGATTGCCATTGCGCTGGCCGCTTCGATCTGGAAAGACAGCGTATATTCCGTATACATCAAGACCGGCAGCACGCTGATGTTCTGGGCTAGCGTGAAGGCCGTCCCGAATGCACTCATCGAAGTGGCGAAACATAGAGCTCCGGCCGATACCAGCGCTGGCGACAGGGCCGGCAGGACAACCCGGCGAAAGGTGACGGCCGGTGTGGCGCCGAGGCTGCGAGCGGCTTCTTCGAGCCGCATGTCTAGCTTGTGTACTGAACCGACCATGGTCATGGTGACTTTAGGGATGCTGAAATAGAGATAGGCAAGAAACAGGCCCCCGTTCGTATATGCGATTCGCAGCAATGGCCTGCCGGTGAGTTGAGCGGTCACATTGGGGATAACCCCGGTCCTGCCGAATAGAATAATGATCATGAAGCCAACGACAACGCCGGGGAAAGACAGAGGGAAGGTAATCAGCGCCTGATAGAGCTTCTTCAACGGAAACTCCCAGCGCACCAGCACCATCGACAGCAACGTCGAAATCGCCAGCGTTACCAGCGTCACTGCAACCGACAGGAAGATAGTATCGAACAGCGACTCCCGGTAACGAGGCTTGGTCAGGATATCGGTGTAGTGCACAATGCTCGGGCCCGCTTCTGAATGGAGGCTGGTGAGACCCAGCACGAGCATCGGGTAGATAAAGTAGTACGCCACGGTCAGAATGGCCGGGAGTAACAACCCCGAGACCCATAACTTATCCGCCATGCGGCGGCTTATCATCATGCTCTCCCAACTTGGGAAAATGGCACTGTCCTCTCTGCCAATGAGAAGCCACCAGCGGAGAGGAAGTGCCAGACTAACCGCACGGAAAGTTATTTGGCAACAATCTCGGCTTGCCAGCGATCCGTGAAGGCCTTTTGGACCTGCTGCATCTTCAGATAATCGACCGCTTTCGTCCGCGCATAGTCGGAAGCCGGCAGCATCTGACTGGCAACTTCAGGAGGGACCATGCCCGCGCGGATCGGCTGCACGAATCCGCCGGCCCATATCTTCTGCCCTTCATCAGACAGCACATAATCGATGAGTTTTTTCGCAGCGTCGGGACGCGGCGCGCCCTTTACCATCCCGATTACATAGGGCATCTTCAGTGAGCCCTCAGCCGGAATCACCACCTGCAGCGGAGCGTTCTCTTTAACTCTCGGGCGATACCCGTTGAAGTCGGCATCAATCAGGATAGGAATCTCGCCCTTGATGACCCGGGGCGTAGCCGTCTGTTTCGGGTGCTCAACGCCCTGCGCCTCTAAGCGCTTGAAATACTTGAATCCGGGCTCCCAGTTATCGAGGGATCCGCCCATCGCGAGATTCGCCGCAACCGCGACCGAGTATCCCACGGCCGCCGAAGTCGGATCGAGGAACGCGACCTTGCCTTTGTACTCCGGTTTCAATAGATCGGCCCAGCTCTTGGGCGCCGGTGTTTTGCCCAGCGCATCGGTATTAACGATGAACGCGATCGCGCCGTAGTGGATCGTCATCCAGCGGCCTTCGGGGTCCTTTAAGTCATTCGGGATCTCGTCGAACCCCGACGGTTTATAGCCCGCCAGCAAGTCTCTGTTCGCGGCCTCGTAGCCGAAGGTGATCCCGAGGTACGCCGCATCGGCACCCGGTTTTGCTTTCTCGGCGATCAGGGCGGTGACGGTCTGTCCGCTGTTTTTGTTGTCCGGCGTAGCCTGGATGCCGGTCTTGGCGCTGAATTTCTTGAGCATCTCGCCCCAGTTCGCCCACTCGGGCGGCGAGTTGTATACGACAATCTGTTTCGATTCAGCTGCCGGTTTCGTTTCGCAGCCGGAGAACAGCACAACCATAGTCAGCAGCCCAACCAGCAGCATTAAGGCGGACAGATCCCTCTTCTTGTTGGCCATCGGAGTTCCTCCTGCAAAAAAGCATGTTAAATTGAGTATTGGAGTTCTTCCTCGAAAATCGTATTAAAAACCTGCGAATTATTTAAATTCTTGCCGGTTTCAGCGCAAAGTGACCCAGGCGCGTTTCAGGCCTCATCTGCAAGGACTCTTCTTTAGACGGAGGCTCGGGCCAGAGGCGGCATGGCTTGGCATACTTGCAATTCCAGACAAGAATGCCCTGGTAGCCATGTCCGTAAACACGAGCACATCTTTCTTTCCTGAGAACGGGAAGCGCCCGTTGCTCGCGAGTTTAGCTATGCCGTGCACCAACGACCATGCGAGCAGCGCCAAGCAGGTTGAGTCACCGCCTGGAAGCGACCCTTCTTTCTGGCATTCCTCGATATACCGGGTGAGGGTACCGAAGGCGCGCTCGCCCGCCTTCCGGCTTTCAAGGTTTGTCTTGATTGGCTGCGGAGTTTCAAAGATCACCACAAAATGCCGCGGGAAGCGTAACGCAAAATCCACGTATCCCTGCCCACTCAGCCGCAGCCTCTCCATGGCATTCCTTCCGGCCCCGGCCGCCTTCGTCATTGATTCCGTCAGACTGTTGAACCCCTCTGCGGCAACTGCGTTCAGCAAGTCGTCCTTGTCGCGGAAGTGCCGATAGGGGGCGTTGTGTGACACACCCGCTCGCCGCGCCACCTCTCGCAAGGTGAAGGCCGGGAGTCCGACGGTTCCGATGAGGTCGACGGCGGCATCGAGCAAGGCCTGTTTCAAGTTTCCGTGATGATAGGGCGGGGACTTCTTTTTCATCGTACTCCGTTTATAGCAAAATATGTTGACACACGCAACATTGCGAGTGAGAATGTGGCTGCTGTCCACATTGGGATCGCAAAAGGATCGAATCATGACGAGCGGGACAAATGCGGGAAGAATCGTGCTTCTGGACGGGACACCGGGTGGCGACGAGAGCCATGCGCCAATACTTACGATCCTGCGCGACACGCTCGCCGCCGGCGGTGCCGAGGTGCAGGCCTTTGCTTTGCGAGACATGAAGCTGGCACACTGCATCGGTTGCTTCGGTTGCTGGATCGAAACCCCCGGGATTTGCGTTCAGGCCGATGCGGCCCGCGAAATAGCAGCGGCGATCGTTCATAGCGAAATGCTCGTCCTGTTTACGCCCGTCACCTTTGGCGGGTATTCGCCGGAACTCAAAGTGATGGTGGATCGATTCGTGCAGCTTACTCTTCCTTATTTCATCAGTTACCACAGAGAAATGCACCACCCTCCCCGCTATGTTCCCATGCCACGGCTCGTTGCAGTCGGGGTCCAGCGCCAGACCAGTCACGAGGAAGCCAGCATTTTCAAAACTCTCGCGGGCCGCAATGCGCTCAATTTCCACGCACCAAGCCACGCAGCGGAAGTTGTCTCGCTTGGAGATGATGCTGATGCAATCCGCGATCGCATTCAGGCACTGCTCTCAAGATCGGATCCTTGTCCGATGCGGGATGTCGTCACGGCACTTCTACCATTACCACAGGCCCCAATAATGCCGGTCGCACACGGTGCCGCCCGGCGGGCTTTGCTCATTGTAGGCAGTCCAAAGGTAAAGCGGCCAAGCACATCGGGCGTTCTGGGCGGATATCTTTTGGAACGCCTCAAACAGAATGGCTGGGAGACGCAATCGTCGACCCTCAGAGCAGGTTTGCGCAGGGAGGAAGAGCAAGCCAAACTGCTCACCGCAGTTGACACTGCCAACCTCTTGATACTCGCGTTCCCGTTGTACATTGACTCACTGCCCTTCCTGATGACAAAGGCGCTGCAAGTCATAACAAAGCACCGGCTGGAGAATCCCAATCGGCTACCGCAAAGTGTCGTTGCGATCTCGAACAATGGCTTTATTGAGGCCCACCAGAACAATGTAGCCTTGGCCATTTGCCATCAATTCGCGAAACAGAGCCAAATCGCCTGGGCTGGCGCTCTGGCGATGGGTGCTGGAGAAGCCCTGAGCAGCGGGCAACCTCTTCGGCCTCCGCTTGCCAGGTATGCAATAAAGGCCCTCAGCATCACAGCCGATGCGTTGAGTAAGGGACATTCGGTGCCGCACGAGGCAGCAACTTTGATCGGCAAAAGCCCCTTCCCAACCGTCTTATGGCGTTGGCTCTTCGCGAGAGTTGGGACGAGTACGTTTCAACGGCAGGCATCCGCGAATGGTCTCAGCAGAAAACAGATGGTAGACCGGCCTTACGCGCAATCGGCACGAATCTCTACCACTGGCTAGAAACCAACCACTCGACCACTCTCTAACTGAAGACTTTCAGGGAAACAGAACGTGAGTCAGATTCTGACCACAATTGCGGTCGGAAGAAACATTTGCGCACCACAGTATCAGACTGCCGAATGAATTCGAGCGAATGGGCAGGCATCGCGATTTCTGACCATCGTCGAGGCTATGCAGTAGTGGTTAAGAGTGAAAGGCGAAGCGGGGAAGAACCGCCAATCGCGCTGGCGTTCGACGAGAGAGTGAAGCGGCTTCGAAGCTTCACGCGCGAACTCAGGCGGGATGATTGGCCTTGCCGGTGATTCGTTCGAGACGGATGCGCACCACGGCTGTCCGGGAGTCGGAAGTGGCGATCGCCTTTTCCGCGTTGGGCGACAGCGCCCCGCAGAAACGGACGGCCAGAAGTTCCAGAGCCCGCCGTTTCTCCGTGGGGTCCGCTACCAGAGCCGCCCGGCCGAATACGATGGCGCTTTCATAGAGGGTAGTCAGTTTGGCCGGCAACACCCTGGCGCCCGCCACGGCACAGAAGGAGACCCGCTCTTCATGGGCGATGTTCTCCAGTTTGTGTCCCTCGACGGCGCAATGAATGTAGACCACGTCCCCGGACAGTACGTGGTTCACGGGGACGGCATAAGGCCATCCGTCAGCTCCCAGGGTGGCCAAAACGCCATGCTCCGCCCGCGCCAGAATCTCCCGGGCCTGGTCCTCGGTAAGCGCCCTCTCACTTCGTCGTATGTCTCTGAATGTAGGCATCTCTCGGAACTCATGAACAGGTTAGCACGAGTGTGGGCTGAAGCCCCGCGCAGGCCAAGGCGCTCTCTACGTCGTGCTATTCCTTTAGTTTATTATCCGGGATTTCCGTCTTGTCCTGGGCGATTATGCTTCCGTTCCCCTTGGAAAACAACCAGTTTCTTCTCTCAAGTGGACCCGCGATCGCGTGGTGCTGCTCGGACACCCTCACGGCTTGCCACAGGTCGGGCCGCGCGACTCCAGTGCGCATTTTTGTCTCCGAAAGGTCTCCGAAAGTCCGAATTGACAAGTCTTATTGTCGGCGTTACTCTCGATGGATTCCTTGATCCAGCACTCAAACGAAGGCATCGCCTGATGCCCGTGTAGATTGTTTGGAGAACCATAAGTACCATTTGGCGGGGCAGGCAGGACTCAGTTCAAAATGCTTCTGGATGAGTACGATACCCGCCATTTCGGATTGAACAAAGAAACCTCGGGGCGTGAGGTGAAACTATGAATGCAATAAAAGTCGTGTTAACCCTGATTCCATTCATATGGATCATAGGGATGGTACCCGTTGTCAATAGGGTCAGACCAATCGTTCTCGGCCTTCCCTTCTTGGCCTTTTGGTTGGTCGCCGGTATCCCCGTAACCTTTTTCTGTATTTGGGGACTCTACAACATCGACTCGAAGCGTAACCGGGACTCTTGACAGCGAAAGGCGGGTGGGAGAAATGACGAACCAAATAGTTGCCATTGGGGTAATCCTTCTCTTTGTAATCGGGGCCACGGTCGTTGGCATGATCCCCGGTATAAGGCAGAAGATGACGCTGGAACAATGGGCGGTGGGTGGCCGTGACTTTGGCCGCTTGCTGAACTGGTTTATTCTGGCGGGTGAAATCTATACTGCCTTCGCCTTTCTTGGCGGCAGTGGCTGGGCTTATGCCCGTGGCGGCCCGACCTTTTATATATTAGGGTATTGTACTTTGGCCTACGTGGTAGGCTACTATGTGCTGCCGGCGATGTCTCCCATGGGCCGCCGCCACGGATTGATGACTCAACCCGATCTGGTGGAACATCTCTATGAGAGCCGTTCGCTGGGCATTCTTACTGCGTGTGTTGGCGTAACCTTCCTCCTGCCGTATCTGCAGCTTCAGCTCACCGGCCTGGGCTTGATTATCGAAACCTGCTCCTACGGGCTTATTACAAGGGTGCCGGCCATGCTCATGGCCTTCACCATGGTTGCCGCCTTCGTTTATCTGAGCGGTCTCAAAGGTGTCGCAACCACCGCCGCCATAAAAGATGTAGTTATGATTTTGGCAGTGGCTTTTTTTGGCATCTATTTGCCTATCCATTTCTTCGGCAGCGTCGGTGGTATGTTTACGGCGTTGGACGCCGCTAAACCCGGATTTTTGACTGTGCCGGGCGGAACCAAGAATCTCGATGTCAGTTGGATGATGTCTACTCTCGTACTGACCAGCTTGGGTTTTTATATGTGGCCCCACCTTACGGGGAATAGTTTCAGTGCCAAGAATCCCGACGTACTACGGCATAATGCCGTGTACTTGCCCCTGTATCAGATTTGTATGCTATTCCCGATGCTGGTCGGGTTCACCGCCTTGCTTATCATTGTTCCGGCCCTTAAGACGCCCGATATGGCCTTCATGGCCCTTGTCCGTCAAGTACTCCCCGGTTGGGCTCTGGGTCTTGTGGGCGGCGCCGGCGCACTAGCCTGTATGATTCCGGCCGCCGATCTCATATTGACCACATCGATGCTTTTCACGCGCAATATCTTTTGCCGGACGGTAGGCAGAGACACCACTCCGCAATTCCAGGCCAAGCTTGCCCGAGTTGTTGTTCTCATTTTGACAGTTATCGCACTAGCGTTGGCGATCTATCTCCCGAACATGCTTGTCAATTTGCTGCTCACCGGATACTCCGGCGTAACCCAGTTCTTCCCGATGATTGTCTTAGGCTTGTTCTGGAAATCAAGCACCAAGATTGCGTCTTTCGCCGGCCTGATCGTAGGCGAGTTTATAGTTTTTTATCTGATACTTAACAAACTTGATCCTCTGGCCATGTGGGGGCTTCACCTCAACGCTGGGTTCGTCGCCTTGGTTGTCAATATGGCAGTATTCGTGATCGTTAGCTTGGCTACCCGCACGCCAGCCGGCATCGAACGGAAAGCCCGCGCCATAGATGGCATGAGCTCATCTCCAGCGGCGCCAACAACAGTGGGCACTCATTGATCTTGGTCGGCAAGAGAGCGCACGTTCGCGGACTCATCGAGTAGGGTGGATCGGCTAGCAGGGAGACTAACGTGGAGCGATTCCAGAAGGTGGTGCAGTTCGCAAACCAGCTGCGCCCGGAAGCCGTTGAGTTCACCCGACGCCTTGTGCGTTGTCCCTCCTTAGGGGGCAGCGAAAAAGGCGTTGCAGACCTTTTACTCTCAGAAATGAAGAACATCGGGTATGACCAGGTGTTTCGTGATGACTGGGGTAATGTGATTGGCATTATCAATGGCCACCAACCTGGCCCGGCCATTGTCTATAACGGTCATATGGATCACGTGCCCCCTGGTGAGTTGTCGCTGTGGGGCGGATACGATCCTTATGGTGCCGATATCGATGTCGGGGAGATAGATAACCGGGATGCCAGTAAGAAAGAACGGGCCGAAGTTATTCATGGAAGGGGCGTTGCAGATCTGAAGGGTGCTCTGGCCTGCGCTATTTACGCCGGAAAACTTCTCTTGCAGCTACGCAATCAAGGTCTGGCCCTGAACGGCAAGTACATCGTTACGGCGGTTTGCCTCGAAGAGCCCGGTGATCAGGTCGGAACTATCCAGTTGATCGACGATACTTTTAAGAAGTTGCAATTGGACTATGATGCCGTCGTGTCTTGTGAGCCAACATCCCTTGATATCGCTTTAGGCCATCGCGGCCGAGTCGAGCCTGTGGTTAGCGTATACGGCAAAATCTGCCATGGGAGCGCACCTTGGTTGGGGATCAATGCGGTGTACAAAGCGAACAAGTTTATCGACAAGGTAGCCAATGAGCTGCCTAAAAGCTTTCCATCCGATCCGGATCTCGGGAAGTCCAGTATCGCAATGACCATTATTAAAGCCAGTCCTGGAGAGCTGTGTATTGTTCCAGAACGTTGCGATATGAACTTTGATCGCCGGTTTGTACCTGGCGAAACGCCTGAGAGCTGCATCCAAGAGTTGCAGGACATCATTGACGACCTTTCTAAAGAAGATCCGGAATTCAAAGCTGAAGTGAAAATAGCTGAAGTAGTCCAAAAATTCTATACCGGCAAATCGGTTAAGATCGCCAACAAGAAAAATGCCTGGAAGACTCCAAGAGAACATCCGTTTGTTCAGGCTATGGCAGCAGGGCTGGAAGCCGTCGGCCAAGAGGTTAGGTATCGCTATTGGTACTTCGGCACCGATCTATCAAAGGTAGCCGCGGTAGACCGCAAGCCGGCGATTGGCTATGCGGCTGGTCAGGAGCAGTTGATCCATACCCCGGTCGAGAAACTGCGGACTGACTACATGGAAAAAAGTATCGCAGGTTATGCGGCAGGCTATTTGAAGATGATGGAGTTGCCGAAAGAAACATTCCAGCTTGAAGGGCAAACCGTTTTACGAGAATCTCACTGAGTGTAATGTCGCCGCCAGCGCTGTGTTTGACCGCAAGACTGGGTTTCCGGCAGACTGTCCAGCATGGAGAACGTAACGATCCGCCGGGCGGGTGCTTCCGATCTGGCCGCTATCATCGCCCGGCTTGCGGATGATGAGTTAGGGCGCTCTCGTGAGGACGTCAGCATCCCGCTGAACAGCAATTACGTCGCTGCTTTCCACGCAATCCAGGCGGACCCACACCAACTGCTCGTGGTTGCGGTTCATAGAGAGCATGTGGTCGGGACGTTACAGCTTTCCTTCATTCCGGGGCTCTCAAGATTAGGCTCGTGGCGTGGGCAGATAGAAGCCGTTCGCATCACCGCGGATCACCGGCGCATCGGTCTGGGCCGGAACCTGGTAGAGTGGGCAATCGCGCAATGCAGGGAGCGCGGCTGCCAGCTTGTCCAGTTGACCACGGATAAATGCCGTCTTGACGCGCGCCGTTTCTATGAACGGCTGGGGTTCGTCGCGACCCACGAAGGCTACAAGCTCCTTCTCTAGCTCATGGTTTTGCCGCATTGACAGAATTCTGAAGCGAGGATATCTCGCAACGTGTTTGCGATCGCCTGTTGGCCAAGGAGCCACCGGCAGAAGGAGAGCTGATATGACGTCTACGCAAGCTGGCAGTTCACCCGCAACGGGTTCCGGCGCAGGCGGGTGGACAGGTGTCGCACTGCTGGGAACGGCCATTGCGGTTACGGCCATCATTGCCGTCTCCCATCTGGCCACCGGGCATCTGGCGCTCCTCGGGCTGGCGACCATTGCTCTTCTGCTGCTGGTAATCATGACCAACCTGATGTCGCCGTTGATCGCGCTCATAGCCGTGCCCATCCTGGGAGCGCTAGGTCTTTGACCATATAAAAATGCACCTATTAAGGCACTTTCTGAGTGGCTAAATGGGTCACATAGTTTGGACATGCAAACCTACCATCGGGTACATGTTCAGCTTGGGAAGAAGGATCA
>JBEKBO010000038.1:0-36191 GCA_050015355.1 Candidatus Korobacteraceae bacterium
TCAGCGTGATGCTCGGAACTCTTGGTCCTCAACCCAACTCTGGCCAACACGCGGCGTCACAAACACTGCACAGGACAACTCTGTCCTTGACACAGCCTTCGTCCTTATAGACGCCTTCTCACCAGTTATCGCCGGGTTCCCGTTGTGATCTGCCAGTCCCGCCCCAGGCCCAGGTCGGTTATACTTGAGGTTAACGCCTTACCAGAAGGACTGACGTAGTGAGTTTGGGGCAGAAAACCTTCTTTATCGAGACCTTCGGATGCCAGATGAACGTTCACGACTCCGAGAAGGTCATCGGCACGCTCATCTCCCAGGGATACCGCCAGGTCGATTCCGTCGAGCAGGCCGAGCTGATTTTCTACAATACCTGTTCCATTCGCGACAAGGCTGAGCAGAAAGTCTTTCACCGCCTGGCCGATTTCAAGAAGCTCCGGGAACAGGGGAAGAAATTCGCGGTGATTGGCTGTGTCGCCCAGCAAGAGGGAGAAAAGATATTTCAACGCGCTCCCCACGTCTCACTCGTGGCAGGCTCGGCCAGTTACCGCAATCTGCCGCAGATGCTGGTGCAGATAGAGGCTGGGCAGCGCGCCACCGGACTCGACGACCGCCAGAGTGGCGAGACCTTTGAAACCGAGTTCACCGCCCGCTCCAACCCGCATCGCGGCTACATCACCATCATCGAAGGTTGCGACAAGTTTTGCGCCTATTGCGTCGTGCCCTATACGCGGGGAAAGGAACGAAGCCGCACTTCCGGCTCCGTGCTGAACGAGGCCCGGCAGATGGCAGAATCCGGATACACGGAGATCCAATTGCTCGGGCAAAACGTTAACTCTTATCTAGATCCTTCTGAAAAGAAGAGTTTTGCAGAATTGCTTGCGGCTATCGGCGAGATTCCCGGCATCCGTCGCGTGCGCTTTACCACTTCGCACCCGCGAGACTTCACACGCGATATCGTCGAAGCCATCGATTCCGTTCCCGCGCTCTGCGATCACGTGCACTTGCCCGTCCAGAGCGGTTCGAGCCGGGTGCTGGCGAACATGTCCCGCGAATACACCCGCGAGCAATACCTCGACCGCATCGCCTTGATTAAGGCGGCAAAGAAGAGGCGGATTTCCATCACCACCGATGTCATCGTCGGCTTTCCCGGCGAGACGGAGGCCGAGTTCGAGGAGACGCTTTCGCTGCTCGACGAGGTCGGCTATGACGGCATCTTTTCTTTCAAGTACTCCGCGCGCCCGAATACTCCGGCGCTGAAATACGCGGACGGCATTCCGGAGGAAGAAAAGTGGCGCCGGCTGCAGGCATTGAACGCAAAGCAAAGAGAGATACAAATCGTTCGATTCGGCAGTCACTTAGGCGAAAAAATTGAGGTTATGGTTGAAGGTTCAAATGTGGCCCGGTCACAACTGATCGGCCGCACCTCGCAGAATAAGACACTGAACTTTACGGTTCCGGCGGGAGCGGCCGCACCAGCCCTCGGGGGCTATGCGCAAGTGTTGGTTACCCGCACATTGCCTAACAGTCTGGTGGGCGAGATGGTAAGCTGAGGGCTTGATCGGGGTTCCCGACGAGGCTCGGCTCGTTGGGACTTGATCGCCAATGTCGCTTCGGGCATCAAAGGGAGTGCGCGCTTGACGGATTTCACTCAGGAGGCCCCATGGAAGTCGAGATGAAGATTCGTGGATTAATGATGGACCCGACCACCAATATGCCGATCGTGGTGCTGAAAGATGTCGGCAGTGACACGGTGCTTCCAATCTGGGTTGGGGTGTACGAAGCCAACGCGATCGCTCTGGAAATAGAGAAGGTCAGCACTCCGCGGCCGATGACGCACGACCTGCTGAAGAACGTCCTGATGGGGCTCGGAGCGCATCTGCGCAAGGTGGTGGTCACCGACCTGCGCGACGATACTTTCTATGCCGTCATCTGGGCCGAACGCAATGGCGATCTGATCAGCATCGACTCGCGCCCCTCGGATGCCTTGGCCCTGGCGCTGCGCATGGACTGCCCGATCTTCGTCGACGATGTAGTGTTGCGCAATTCCAAGGTGGCTGGCGCGTCCGCCGACAAGACCAGCAGCGAAGAACTGCGCAAGTGGCTGGAAGGCTTGAATGATGAAGATACTGGTAGATATAAAATGTGATAATACAATGTGTTACGGAGAATAATGAAGGTATAATATTAGATATTTACGAACTTCTCGACGAGCTGATGGCAAATGGCAAGGACTATAGATTAGATCGACCAATCTAGCAGTAAATCAATAGAGTACCGGCATTACTTAAAGTAGCAAGTTGTCATTTTGCAAACCGAAGTCGACAGAAGTCAACACGCTGAAACCTGTAAGTTAAAATCTCATGCCCGATCCCGCCGAGCAGCTTCAGAAGATCTACCTGGCCGGCTTTGAACTCCAATCCCTTGAACGGTTTCCGACGGCAGTGGGGGTAGTAAAGGGAAACTGCATGGTTCTGCTGCAAGCGACGCCGACGGGGCTGCAACCGATCGGTCAACCAGGATGGCGCCTGGGCGACGTGCTCGGCGTTCTGGTGGAAAAAGAGGGTAAGCGCGTCTTCCAGAACAAGTTAAACGTGGTGGAAGCCACCCCCGAACGGCTCGCCGAGCTGGATACGTTCCGCCAGGAACTAGAGAATCTGCTGGCCCCAACCGCCTGAATTGGTCGAATTTGTGCAATAGCAGAAGCGTCAGTCGTGTCCGATAATGCGTCGTTTCGGTGACGTTATGTCCGATAATAGATATTCTGTGAAATAACATCGTTCAACGCCTGAGTTGACGAGATTTTGGCGTAGTTCCGATTGTGCCCGAAAACTCCCCTGGTCAGCCCAATCACCCTAGCGAGCGGTGCTCACTGCTGATCACTACGCGTACAAACCTGAGGTACAGAAAACCAACAGAAAATGCATAGACCCTTCGCTACGCTCAGGGTGACATCCTGAAATTAGCGCCGTGTAGCTGGAGAGAGTAAATGCATAGATCGTCACGTCGGTTCGCGAAAGCAGCGAACCTCCTCACGATGACACTCCTGGGGACACAACGGTACGATTCAGAAAGAAACTACCCCACCCTAGCCAACCGCGGGCTAGGATGGGGCACCCGCAATGAACTCCCACATCTGCTAACTGCGGCAGATGTGGGGCACCGTCCGGGCATCCGGCGATTGTGCAAGAAACTACCCCAGGTTAGCGCCGAAACTACCCCACCCTAGTCAACGGCGGGCTAGGATGAGGCACCCGACCGCGTCTCTGTGGCAGTACAGGAAACTACCCCACATCTGCCCAGTCACCCCAGCAAGCAGGGCCTTGCCGGGGACCCCGCCGCGGGCAGATATGGGGCACCAAGCTGAACAGCAGATCCTTCGCTTCGCTCAGGATGACACTTCAAAGCAGAATGACACTTCAAATAGGACGCCGCCTCAACGCCAGATCCTTCGCTTTGCTCAGGATTTCGGCAGGCGGCTCGGACGCCGCCTCAACGCCAGATCCTTCGCTTTGCTCAGGATTTCGGCAGGCGGCTCGGACGCCGCCTCAACGCCTCAACTTGCTCAGGTGGGCGTAGAAGCCGAGGTCGTGGCCGGTCATCAGTTTGGTGGCATAGATGATCTGCCCGGTGTGCTGGGCGAAGTGATCGACCGCCAAATAGATGATTTGCATGATCTGGCGCTCGTAGATCTGAATGTGGATGACTTCCGTGAGGCGCGCCGCCGGCAGGTTTCGGAGCGCAGCCGCAGCGGTCGAGACCGTGGCTTTCAGCAGAGCGCGCAGTTCGTCGGGCGCGGCGCCGGAGCGTTGCTCGAATTCGCGGTCGCGGTCGCGGCTGTCTGAGGTGTTCGCAAGCGCCGCCGTACACTGCCTGAGGTTTCCGCAGAGGTGCAGCACCAGGTTGGCGATGGAGTTCTGGGCTTCGGCAGCCCGCCACCAGAGTTGGTCATGGGTGAGGCGTCCCAGGCAGTCGTCGATGCGCGACGAGAGCTCATCAAGGCGGCTGGCGGAAATCTCAAGGAACTGCTTGGCGATGGAATCGTTCATGGTGGACAGTATAAAGCCGGGTTGCGGGGGGCGCTTCTGCGGCAGTACAGGAAACTACCCCACATCTGCCCAGTCACCCCAACGAGCCGAGCCTCGTCGGGGAACCCCGACGCGGGCAGATATGGGGCACCAAGCAATACAAGGAACTACCCCAGGTTAGCCAACGACGGGCGAACCTGGGGCACCAAGCAGAACTACCCCACCCTAGCCAACTGCGGGCTAGAATGGGGCACCCGGCTGGCCACCCGTCCGTGTGCGGAAGGACTATCACGTCGTCAAAATGAACTCCCACATCTGCTAACTGCGGCAGATGTGGGGCACCGTCCGGCAACCCTGGGCATCCGGCTTCACTCACTCGCCGTTGGGTTCGTGTCCGGGGTGAGCTGTTTTGCCGCCGGCCAGGACGACCTTTGGCTGGAAGAGCGTTCCGGCGATGCGGCTCGCTATGGCCAGCAGGTCGGACTGGTTGGCGAACACCCTTACCAGCTTGGCCTCCGACATTTCCGGCAGATTGACCGCGCCTCCGTTGCGCACGCGTGCGGCAGCCTCGGGCGGAGCGGTTACGGCGGGCATGTGCGGCAGAATTAGCCGGGGATGGATCAGATAATCGCCCAGGCCCGCGCCGCCGGCCATCCGCCGTGCAATTTCGTCTAGCGTATGAGCGTCTTCGACCTGGAATTCGCCGCAGCGAGTGCGGCGCAAGGCGCTGAGGTGGGCTCCGCAGCCGAGGCGCTGCCCCAGCTCGTGGGCGATGGTGCGGATGTAGGTTCCGGCGGAGACGACGGCCCGGAAGCATGCGCGCTCCGCGGCGAAGGACTCGATGACGAATGCCTCGATTTCGACTTCCACGGGCTTCAGCTCAACTTCCACTTTGCGGCGCGCGAGTTTGTACGCCGGAACGCCTTTGATCTTTTTCGCCGAGAACGGAGGCGGAAGCTGCTGCATGTGTCCGCGGAAGTGCGTGGCGGCGGCGCGCACAGACTCCAGCGTAAGCGGCTGCGGCGGGCACGGCGGCTCGAAGCCCACAGGGTCGCCATCGGCGTCGTAGCTGTCGGTCGCGGTGCCGAAGCGGATTTCTCCCGCGTAGGCTTTCGCGGCCCCTTGGTAGAACTGCGCCAGGCGGGTCATGCGGCCCAGGACCAGCGGCAGGACGCCGGTTGCCATCGGGTCAAGCGTGCCCAGATGCCCCACCGAACGCTCGCCGCAGATGCGTCGCACGCTGGCGACGACGTCGTGCGAAGTCATCCCCGCCGGCTTGTCAACGATCAGGATGCCGTCAATGGCCATGTCTGCTTATGGTCGACGCTGGCGGTGCCGCCGGTCAATCGCAAACTGAGAGCCTAGCAACGCGGAGAACCAGGACGATTCAGTAAGAAACTGATTGAGAAAGAAACTACCCCACTCAAGCCAACAACAGGCTTGAATGGGCCACCCGCCTGGGGCACCCGGCTGACGATTCAGAAAGAAACTACCCCACTCAAGCCAACAACGGGCTTGAATGGGCCACCCGCCCACATTTGCCAACTGCGGCAAATGTGGGCCGCCCTGACGAAAGCTGCGCATGCATTAGAATTGCATAGGCCGGAAGTTGGCCAACAGCTCCGATGATTTCGCCAGCCGCATGATCCCGCTGAAAGATGACGCGCCCCGCATTACGACGCCTTACATGACGTGGCTGCTGATCGCCGTCAATATCGGCATTTATTTTTATGAGTGGATGATTAGGTTAAGCTACGGTCAAGGCGCGCAGAATGCGATTGAGCGCATCTTCGGGCTGGTCCCGGTCAGGGTAACGATCCTTCTGGAGGGCGGACACGTGCCGCTGCGACTGGTGTCGCAGCTTGGGGCGCACATGGTGACTCCGGCATCGGCTCTGCTGCCATTCTTCACCTCAATGTTCCTGCATGGCGGCTGGCTGCACGTCATCGTCAACATGTGGGCACTGTGGATCTTCGGCGACAACGTGGAGGATCATCTTGGGCACTTCACGTACCTGCTGATGTATCTGTTGTGCGGGCTGGCGGGCGGCGTGACGCATACGCTGTTGAACCTGGGATCGGCCGTGCCCAGCGTTGGCGCCAGCGGAGCGATCGCGGGAATCATGGGCGCGTATTTCGTGCTCTATCCCAAGGCTCGCGTGCTGACGCTGGTTCCCTTCTTCTTCGTCTTTTTTATGTGGCTGCCGGCCTGGGTCGTGCTTGGCTACTGGTTCGTCGTACAGTTTCTGAGCGGGGCCGCGACCACACTCTCCGCCACCAACCCCAGCGGTGGAGGGGTGGCGTTCTGGGCGCACGTCGGCGGATTCGTCTCCGGACTTGTGCTCATACGCCTCTTCCCTTCCCGGCCACGGCGGTACCGTTACGGAATCTAGGGTGAAGAAACTACCCCACGTCAGCCCTCAGTCACCCCAGCGAGCCGAGCCTCGCCGGGGGCCCCGAATCGGGCGGGACGTGGGGCACCCGGCGAACGCGAGGTGCGTCGAACTTTACGGGAGTGGCTTGACAGCCGTGGACCTTGATCTGTACCTTTGCTGCTTAACTCCAGACAACTTCAGGAGAGTTGAACCTAGCGTGCTGGCCCGTAAGTTCGCTGCATAAATTTCAGGATGTCATCCTGAGCGAAGCGAAGGATCTATGCATTACAAATCAAATACATAGATTCTTCGCTCGCTGCGCTCACTCAGAATGACACTTCAAAAAGCTATTTCGCGAACTTTTGGACGCGAGGCTCTTCACGTAACCCGTGCCGATTACAGCTCTTGTTCTTATCATCATCGCGGCCTTCGCTCACTCCACCTGGAACCTGCTGGCCAAGCGAGCCGCCGAATACCGCCACTTGATGTGGTTCGCATCTATTGGCGGATCGATGCTTCTCTTCCCTGCCGCGATTTGGGTGTTAAGCGACCAGTGGCCGAAGCTTGGTCCCAAGGCCCTGGTCTTCCTGCTCGCGACCGGCGTGTTGCACGTGCTCTATTTTGAGGCGCTGCAGCGCGGGTACCGGGTGGGAGATTTATCAGTGGTTTACCCCTTGGCGCGGGGCACCGGCCCATTGTTCTCCTTCTTTGGAGCCATCCTGGTACTGCACGAGCGCCCGACAGCGCTTGCCATCGGTGGTGCTCTGCTGGTGGTCTGCGGAATCCTGCTCATCTCGGGCGGAACGCGCATCTTCAGCGGCCGTGTTGGCCGCGCCGGGCTTTTTTGGGGCACCATGACCGGACTCACCATAGCCTGTTACACCGTCGTGGATGGCTACTCCGTCAAGGTACTGCTGCTCTCGCCGATCCTGGTGGATTTTGCCGAGAATCTTTTCCGCAGCGCCGTGTTCTCCTACAGAGGCTGGCGAGAACGCGCGACGCTTCCGGCGGAGTTGGCGCGCTGTTGGAAAGAGACGCTTGGCATCACGGTTCTCATGCCTCTGGGATACATCCTGGTGCTGTTTGCCATGCGGATCGCGCCGGTCAGCCACATTGCGCCGGCGCGCGAGATGTCGATGATGATCGGCGCATATTTCGGGACGAAGCTGCTGCATGAAGGAAACGCGAAACAACGAATATTCGCTTCCTTCTTGATCGCTTCGGGAGTGGCCGGGCTGGTGCTGGGATGATTTGTGGGTGAATAAAGAAACTACCCCACGTTAGCCAACAGCGGGCGAACGTGGGGCACCTACGAATCCCCTCGGTGGCTAAAGCCAGCATTCTTGTTGGCTCTGGACGGCGCAGCTAAAGCTGCGCCCCTTCAAAGAACTATTTATGAAAACAGGCTCCAGAATGGGCCACCCGCGCGAACAATGCCACGTTAGCCCGATCACCATGCGGGCTCAGCTCAGAGCGCGCCGCCGGTCGGAGTGATCACCAATTCGGAAAGCGTAGCGTCGCCGGGCAGCAGGATGGCGGCAAGCAGGGCTTTGGCGACCACTTGCGCGGATATCATTTTGTGCCTCGGGGCGTCGGGCCAGATCTGATCCCAGATGGCCGTGTCGGTGGCGCCAGGCATCAGGGCAATGACGCGGATCTGGCGCGGCCGCAGCTCCTCGCGCAAGGTTTGGCTAAAGCCGAGCGCACCGTGCTTGGACGCGGTGTAGGCCGCCATGCCCGGGAAAATCGTCCGGGCGGCCACGGAAAGATTGTTGACGATGGTACCGCCGCCGCGCATCAGCAGCAGCGCCGCTCGCGTCACCAGAAACAATCCGGTCAGATTGGTGTCGATGACTTCCTGCCATTCGGCTAGAGGAAGTTTGGCGATTTCGCGATTGGGATGCGCCAAGCCGGCATTGTTCACCAGGATGTCGAGGCTGCCGAACTCCTCGCTGATGACTCGGAAGAGCCGCTCCACGGAATGCGGGTCGCGCACGTCGCAGTGAAGCGCGCGCACCCGAGTGAGCTGGGCGGCAGCCGTCTGCAAGGTGCGCTCATCGCGTCCGGTGATGACCACGGAAGCCCCGGCGTCGGCAAGAGCCTGGGCGATGGCAAAACCGATGCCACGGTTTCCACCGGTGACGAGCGCGACTTTGCCACGCAACGAGGCCGCGGCGCCACCGTCCGCCGGCTTGCGCAGCGTACGCGCCTGCCTGGTTGCTGCTACGGTCTTGATGGTCTTAGTGTTCTTAGTGCTGTTGCGCGCCATGGTTCGCAGGATACATCAACAAGGAAACTACTTTAACAGGGGACCAAAGAACTACCCCACTCTAGCCAACAGCGGGCTAGAATGGGCCACCCGCCAATAAGGAAACTACTCTAACAGGGCGGATATTCTTGGTCACTGAATACTAGAGAAAACAAAAAAACTACCCCAGGTTAACCAACGACGGGCGAACCTGGGGCACCCGCCCTCAAAAAGCTCCTCATGAAGCGGCTCTAGTAGTCGCTCGGCTGTTTCTGGCGAATCAGCGAGAGGAATTCACTGCGTGTGTCGAGATCGCGGAAGGCCCCCAGCATGGCTGAGGTGACCGCCGCGGAGTGCTGTTTTTCCACGCCGCGCATCATCATGCAGAGGTGGCGCGCTTCAATGACGACGCCTACGCCCTGTGGTTGAATGACGTCCTGAATGGTCTCCGCGATTTGCGTGGTCAGGCGTTCCTGCACCTGCAGGCGGCGAGCGAAAACTTCGACCAGCCGGGGAAGCTTGCTGAGCCCAATCACCTTGCCGTTGGGAATATAGGCGACGTGGACCTTGCCGAAAAAGGGCAGCATGTGGTGCTCGCAGAGGCTGAACATCTCGATGTCCTTGACGATCACCATTTCGTCGTATTCCACGGTGAAAAGCGCGCCATTGAGCAAGGTGAGCGGGTCCTCGTTGTAGCCTTTGGTCAGGAACTCGAGTGAGCGATGAACGCGCACAGGGGTTCGCAGCAGGCCCTCACGCTCCGGGTCTTCGCCCAGTCTCGCCAGCATCTCATGGATCAGTTCCTCGAAGCTGGCGCTAGACAGTGCGGAGACATGGTTGCCGGCGAGCGCGGCATTCGCTTTAGCCGGCGTGCCGGAGGCCGGGTTGGCCGGAACAACATTCAACATCGCATCTTTCATCGCACCCTCGAATCCCGCATGGTTATGATTGTGTTTCACCGGTTACCCTCCTCGCCGCCTGAATACTCAAAGCTGTTCATCGAAGTCTCTTCGAGCCTCACCTTTTCGAGATGAGCGGCGCGGAAGCGCGGCTGCAATATCTGATAGATCGTTTTGCACAAGTTCTCGCTGGTGGGCACCGCCTCGCGAAACTCAGGCAGGCAGTTCAAGTTCTGGTGATCGAAGCGCTCCAGAACTTCGCGGGCGACAACGCAATCCAGTTCGCCGAGATCGCAGATCATGCCGCTGGCCGGATCGATTTGCCCACCCACTGTAACCTCGACGGCGTAGTTGTGGCCGTGCCCGTACGGATTGTTGCACTTGCCGTAGGTGGCGCGGTTCTGCTCTTCGGTGAGCTTTTCCGAATGCAGCCGGTGCGACGCCGAAAGCCAGTAGCGCTTGGTGAGATACGCCTTCATGCTTCCCCTAAGAAGTCCACGAACAGGTCATGATTCTCATAGACCCGCACGCGGTGCAGTTTCGCGACTTTCAGTTCCGGCTCGAGCCGCCGCCAGATGTAGACGGCGATATTTTCGGTGGTGGGGTTGCGGCGGGCAAACTCGGCAATCTCCTTGTTCAGATGCCGATGGTCGAGCGTTTCCACGACCTCGCGGTTCATGATCTCTTTCAGGTCTTTCAGATCGATCACGAAGCCGTTAGTGGGATCGACTTCGCCGCGGACCGTAACCTCCAGCGTGTAGTTGTGGCCGTGGCCATTGAGGTTGGCACACTTGCCGTAGAGCCGGAGATTCTCCTCCGCACTCAGCTCCGGGCTGTGATAGTAATGCGATGCTGAAAATTCGCACTTCCGCGTTAAGTAGATCATAGTGCTTGTTTCAACGCCTCGTCCCAGATCGCGCAATAACTCTTGAGGTGTCATTCTGAGCAAGCGCAGCGCGCGAAGAATCCATGTATTTGATTTTGTAATGCATAGATCCTTCGCTCCTCCACCCCAGTAACGGCAAAAGCAGCCGTTGCCGGGGACCCCGGCTCGCTCAGGATGACATCCTGAATCTAATACAGCGAGAGTACGGGACGCCGTACCAAGGCCCAATATCAAACAACCGCTCAACTGAAGCCGCGCCCCTTCAAAGAACTATGCCGCCGTGGGCTTAATGAAATCCTTCGGCTGCGCTTCAACTCCACGCGGTGTTGGGATTCTTCGCTTCGCTCAGAATGACACCGTAAACATTTATCCCTCCGCCTTTGCCCGAGAACGCTCCTCTATTGTGGCAGATGCCGGGGAAACGCAATAGTTGCGTCCTTTCCACTCCACACGGCCGTCGCGATGCGCTTTGGCGGAGCGCAGCAGCAGGCCGGCGAAGAGCGGCAGTCCGCAAACCGCCAGTGCGGTGGAAAGCACGTCGAAATGCGCTCGGCGCGTTCGCAGCAGAAAATTTCCCCAGGCTACGGCTGCCGCGCCCAGAATCACGTAGCGAACCGTGCCAGTTTTCGCCAGCCACGCTCCGGCGGCGGCCGGCGGCAGCGCCACGAGTACGGCGAACTCCGCCATCCGGCGATATGCCAGGCTGCTTGCATCGGGAAACAGCAGCGCAAGATTCTTTGTCCATCCCTCCCGCATCTGCCGCAGGCCGCGATACATGCGGGTGCGGACCATGCCCTTGCCTATGCGGAAGCGCAGAAGGTGGCCGGCGCCCTTCACGCGGCGCGCCAGGGCGACATCCTCGAGCAAATCTCCGGCGACGGCGGCGTGCCCGCCAACCTCCTGGTAGACGCCGCGCCGGATCAGCAGGTACTGGCCGTTGGCCGCCGCCACCGGCTTCGTGGGATCGGAGACATCTCGCGGACGGAAGGTGGCCGCCAGCTCCGAAAAAATAACCGGCATCAGCGCGCGCTCCCAGAAGCCTTCGACCTCCTGCTCGGGAGAGAGCGAGAACATGTCTGCCCCGTGTTGCTCGGCTTCTTGAACTGCCGCAGCCAGTGAAGCGGGCGCGTGTTCGGTATCAGCGTCGGTGAACAGCAGCCAATCGCCCCGGGCAAGCGGCACGGCGCTGCAGAGCGCGTTGGCTTTGCCCGTCCAGCCGTCGGGCAGCGGACGACGAGCTTGCATGACAATTACCTGCCCTGCCCCAACACGCGCAACTGCGGTCTCCTCCGGGACGGACGGAGCGTTTGAACGGGATCGAAATTCCGCAGCGAAAGGCTTCCTTAGCGCGGCGCGTGCCGGGGACCCCGGACGGCGCGCGTCGTAAGCCCCGTCGAATTCTTGCGCAACCTGCCGGGCTATCTCGGCAGTGCGGTCGGTGGAGTGGTCGTCCACCACGATCACCTGGAAGGCTATGCCCTGCTGCGCCAGAATCGAGCGGAGGCAGCGGCCAATGTTGGCCTCCTCGTTGCGCGCGGGGATGATGACCGATACCTTCGGCGTCTCTGCCCCAGCACGCGCAGACGCGGTCTCCTCTGAGGCGGAGCGAGCGCTTGAGCGAGTTCGAAATTCCGCAGCGAAAGGCTCCCTTGGTGCGTCGCGTGCCGGGGACCCCGCCGTGCCTGTGGGGGTGGACGATGCTGGGATTGCAGGCTTCATGGCGTCCAATTTTGTATTATAGAGGTGTGATGCGCCTGAATAGTTACATCTTGTTGTTCGCCTTTATCGCTATTTGCCTGGTAACGGCCTGCCGCCGCGGTTCGCAGCCGGCGCGCATCGGCGATTCCGCTCCCGATTTTTCGGTTACCGATGCAGAGCGCACGATCACTTTGAGCCAGTTCCGCGGCAAGCCCGTGGTGCTCAACTTCTGGGCTACCTGGTGCCCGCCGTGCGTGGAGGAGATACCTTCGCTGGTGGCGTTGCAGAAACAACTCGGCGACAAGGTTGTGATCCTGGCCGTCAGCACCGACGAAGACGAAGACGCGTACAAGAAATTCACCAAGCTGCACATGCCGGGAGTGCTGACCGTGCGCGACAGCAAGCACGTGTCGAATTCACTTTACGGAACGTTTGCCTTCCCGGAAACCTTTGTCATCGACCGCCAGGGTGTCCTCCGCCGCAAATTCATTGGCGCCGTCAAATGGACCTCGCCGGAGATCGTCGACTATCTGGGGAAGCTGTAGACCTCGACGACGGCGTCTTAACAGAGCAACACAAAAGGTTCCTCGACTCGCTTCGCTCGCTCGGAATGACAGCTTATATATTGATCGGTTGAATTCCAGGCACACCAGACTGAGCTGATCCACCTCAAGAAACTACCCCACCCTAGCCAACAGCGGGCTAGAATGGGGCACCCGGCCGGCTGTATTCGCGACATCGATTAGTCCCGCGCGAAGAAACTGCCCCACTCAAGCAAAAGAAGCTTGAATGGGCCACCCAGCCACTGTGTCTCCCCACATTTGCGCCCAACGGCAGGCGCAGATGTGGGCCACCATCGGCAAATGCGGGCCACCATCCAGAAACTAATCCGGCGAACCCTATTCCAACCCGAACTCTTTCCAGCGCTTGGTGACCCGTTGCTTGATCTCAGGAGACATTTTGATTTCGTCGGGCCAGGGACGGGTGAATCCCTCGGTCGGCCATTTTCGGGTGGCATCGATGCCCATCTTGGAGCCGAAATCGGGCAGCCGTGAGGCGTGGTCGAGCGAATCGACCGGCCCGAGGGTGAACTGGATGTCGCGTTCGGGATCGATGTTGTTGAACGCCCTTAGCGTGACCTCGCGCAGGTCGTGCACGTCGCAGTCCTCGTCGAGGACGACGATGCATTTGGTGAACATCGCCTGCCCCAGCGACCAGATGGCGTTCATCACTTTGCGCGCCTGGCCGGGATAGGACTTGCGGATGGAGACGATCATCAGGTTGTGGAATATGCCCTCGGGCGGCAGGTTGATGTCGACCAGTTCCGGCACGGTGAGCTTCATCAGCGGCAGAAAAATGCGCTCGACGGCCTTGCCCATGTAAGCGTCTTCCTGCGGCGGCTTGCCGACGATGGTGGTGGCGTAAATGGGATTCTTGCGGTGCGTGACGCAGGTGACGTGGAAGACCGGATAAAGATCTTCCAGCGAATAGACGCCGGTGTGATCGCCGAAGGGGCCTTCGCTGCGCAGCTCATCGAGCTGGACGTAGCCTTCGAGCACGATCTCCGCGCTGGCCGGCACCTCGAGGTCGAGCGTCTCGCACTTCACCAGTTCGACCGGCCGTTGACGCAGGAATCCTGCGATCAGGAATTCTTCGACATCGGGCGGCGCGGGAACGACAGCCGCGAAAGTCAGCGCCGGATCGGTGCCGATGGCGACCGCGACTTCCATCTTGCCGCTCACGATTTTGCCCTCGGCAATTCGCGAGCCGCCGCCGGAGCGGGCCATGATGTCGATGGCAGCCGAGCGCGCATCGGGCGAGTCACCCCAGCAAACGCCAAAAGCAGCGTTTGCCGGGGACCCCGAGCCGACCGCGGCCGCGGCGCGCAGGTGGTCGCGATAGTGCTCGGCGGCGACCTTCTGGCGCTGCCAGTGCATGCCGGTTGAAGTCGCGTCGTAGAGCTGCATGCGATACATGCCGACGTTGCGCTTGCCGCTCTGGATGTCGCGCGTGATGACGCACGGCAGTGTGATGAAGCGTCCGCCGTCACCCGGCCAGCATTGCAGCACCGGGAAGTCGAACAGCGAGAAGTCGCCGCGCCGGATGACCTCCTTGCAGGGCCCGCTGGAAACCACCTTGGGAAAGAAACTGCTCATCTCGGCGAGCATGGGCAGCATTCTGACTTTGTCGAAGAAGCCCTGCGGCGACTTGACGTCCATGAACTGGCGGATGCGGCCGGCAATCTCGTCGAGCGAGCCGCTGTTGAGCGCCAGATTCATGCGGCGCTCGGAGCCAAACTGGTTAATGAGCACCTTGGAACCGGGATAGCCTTTGACGTTTTCGAAGAGCAGCGCCGGACCTCCCGGCCCTTTTCCGGCGCGCGGACCCCACTTGGAAACGCGGTCGGTGATCTCGGCGATCTCCAAAATGGGGTCGCTCTCCGCCTTGATGCGCTTGAGTTCACCGGCCCGCTCCAGGGCGGTGATCCATTCTCTGAGGTCGTTGTAGGCCAAGCCAGCCCTCCAGACGAAATTTTCCTCGCCCCCGGCAGTTTGAGGTAGCAGAAGCCGCATCTATCTGCCGAGAAGGGCGAAGCTGGATTATAAATCGCGGCTTTCAATGAAGGACGGTTGGAAAAAATTAGCAAAACGTTCATCAAGTACCAACTGATTTACAAGTACTCACATCTAAGTTTACTGTTTGACAACTATGTCCCGAGGCCCCTGGAAAAATGGCTCTAGCGTCTCCCAAAGAAAAAGAGATCATCCATATCCTTTCGATACTTGCGCTTAACCCGCAACACTCCGACGAGGCGTTCACCGCCTTTGAGCGCCTGAGCGAGAGCGAACGCGAGGAGTTTCTTTCGCTTGCCGATTCCAACCACGTGGTGTTGCGCGCGCTGGAGCCTTTGCAGCGGCAGGCTGCAAGCCGCGCGGCTGAGGCCGACAAAAGGAACCTACCCCAGGTTAGCGCCGAACAGCGCGACGCGGAACCTGGGGCATCCGTCTCAAAGGAGTTTCTTGGCGACGCGGAACCTGGGGCATCCATTGCGACCTATGTGGGGATAGCCGAGTGGGCAGGAGCGCAGATCAAGCGCGAGCAGGGCCGCGTTGCCAAAGCGCTCGCTTCGCTGTACGAAATCTGCTCGGAACTGGAAGCGGCGGGATGCGCCACCAGCGTGATGAAGTCTCTCGACCATTATCCAGACCTGGGAAGCGATCTGGACCTTTACACGACGGCGGATGAGGGCGCTGTCGCCGAGGTCATGACCAAGCGTTTTCAGGCGCATATTGAAGCGCGCAGTTGGGGAGACCGGCTGGCTCACAAGTGGAATTTTGGCGTCCCCGGCCTGCCTGAGGCCATTGAAGTACACGCTCAGCGACTGGGACAAACCGGCGAGCACACGCGCATGGCCGAACGCTTTGTAAGCCGGCGCGTAGAGAAAACCGTAGGCGGCTATAGCTTCCTGGTGCCGGCGCCCGAAGAGCGGCTCATCGTGGCGACATTGCAGCGCATGTACCGGCATTTCTACTTCCGGGTGTGCGACATCGTCAACAGCGGCACCCTGGTCGACTCCGGGGCAGTGGATTTCGCGGAGCTGAAAAGGGCCGCCGATCTGGGCGGCATCTGGCCGGGAGTGTGCAGCTACCTGAAAATCGTGAGCGACTACCTCGCCCGTTACAGGGGCCATGGATTGAATCTGCCGAAGAATGTCGTGGAAGCCGCGCCCTTCGGCGGAGAGAAGATATACGTGCGCGCCCGATACATCCGTGTGCCTATCGTGCCGCAGGGGGCGAAACTCTACACCAAGCAGGTGACGCGGACGGCGCTCGACGGCAACGTGCTGGCTACGCTGCGACTCTCGCTGCTGCCTCCGCTGGCTTCCGCCGCCGCCCTCAGCTATAAACTGACGGGCAGCGACAAGGGAATCTGGTAGGACATTTCAGATTTAAGATTGCAGATTTAAGATTGCTGGAACCTCCGAGCTTTCCAATCTGAAATCTGCAATCTTCAATCTGAAATGGCCCAGCTCTTCCAATCTGAAATCTGCAATCTTCAATCTGAAATGTTCAGTGTGATCAGCTCCGGCAGCAGTTCCCCGCCCACGACGGTGATCTTGCCGAGCGAAGCCGGCAGCCGGAAGCGCCTGGGGCCGGCACTTCCCGGATTGAAATAGAGCACCCCGTCTTTCACATAAAACTTCGGGTCGTGGGTGTGTCCGCTGATGACAGCGGCGAAGCCCGCCTTCGCGGGTGCAAGGTCCAGCTCGCGCAGATTGTGCAAGACGTAAATGAGCGACGATTCCTGCGTTACGACCTCGCGCTGGCGATAGGGCGCGGCCCATGGCTCCCGGTCGACATTGCCGCGAACGGCCACCACAGGGGCTATGCGGCGAAGGTGCGGAACGATTAAAGGCGATCCCATGTCGCCGGCGTGGACGATCAGATCCGAGCCCTCTAATGCCTGAAGGGCTTCCTCGCGCAGCAGTCCATGCGTATCCGAGATAACGCCGATGTGGAAGGCGCGCTTCGCCATGGCGAAAGGCTACTACAAACGCTTTCGGATATCGGTTGCGGCGGATTTTCGAAGCGTTATAATATGGAGGCTGAGCGGGAGTAACTCAGTGGTAGAGTCACGGCTTCCCAAGCCGTTGGTCGCGGGTTCGATCCCCGTCTCCCGCTCCATTTTGTTTCTTTCTTCACAGACTTGTCATGTTGAGCGCAGCGAAACATCCCATTGACCTTACTTGATCCGCGCCGCTCTCGGCTTTTCGCATAAAACGTTCCGGCTGCATCTCAGCCCCCTGCCGTAATGGGATTCTTCGCTCCCTACGGTCGCTCAGAATGACAACTTGAAACTTATGCAGCGAATCTACGCGACAGCACACCGGCTCACATCGCTAATCTTTCCAGATTTCGATAACCTGTCCCTATGAAGATCGCAAGCTTCCCGGCGCTGTTTTTGGTTTTGCTGGCGCTTTGCGGCACGGTCGCCGCCGCGCTGTTGTTCACTCCAGCGGCCGGGCACGAGCATGGTTTCTATCTCGGATTCGACCGCAACGACTACCCTGGCGATGCGGCATTGGCGCAGTTGCGGCAGACGTTCAGCTACACGGGATACTGGCTGAGCGTGCCGCCCGGCGCAAAAACGAACTCGTGGTCGGGCAAGCGCGCGACGCTGGCGGCTCGCGGATTTGGATTTCTGCTGCTGTTTAATGGCAAGCTTTATCGCGAGCTTCAGGCCGCGGGCGATGCGCGGCTGAGCGGCCGGCAGGATGCAGCGGCTGCCGTGAACTCGGCCCGCAGAGAGGGCTTCAGGCGAGGCGCCGTGATCTTTCTGGACCAGGAGGAGGGCGGCGTGATGCTGCCGGAGCAGTTCGCCTACATAGAAGCCTGGAGCGATGCGGTGCGCGCCGCCGGTTTCATGCCAGGGGTTTACTGCTCGGGAATGCCTGTGCAGCAGAAGAATGCCGCGGCGGTGACTACGGCGGCGGATCTGCGTGCGAAGCTCGGGGCCAAGCCGACGAAACTTTGGGTGGCGAACGATCAATGCCCGCCTTCACCCGGTTGCAACTACGGCAAGCCAGTGCCGGCCCCTTCGGCAAGCGGCACGCACGACGCATTGGTATGGCAATTCGCCCAGTCGCCGAGGCGGCGGCAGTTCACCGGGGAGTGCGCCTCGAGCTACGCCGCCGATGGCATGTGCTACGCTCCGGGACTGCCTCGCGGAGCCGATTCTTTTGTCGACCTCAACACCGCAACCTCGCCGGACCCATCGAATGGGCGGTAGGAACTGGTCAGATATGTAAATTGAGCGCAGAATTCTCGGGGTATTGTTTTATTCCATGCAAGCACCCCACCCTTCGCCAACAGCAGGCGAAAGGATGTGGCACCCGGCACCCGTCTTACGCCCGCTACGCGGGCTGGGGGCGACGCAGATTCCATGCCTACCCCAGGCTTGCGCCTGGGGCTACCATCTTATGCCCGCTATGCGGGCTGAAATCATCGGGCCACCCGCCCGCAGAACTACCCCACGTTAGTCAAAAACAGGCGAACGTGTGGCACCATTGCATCAAAAAGCAGATCCTTCGCTGCGCTCAGGATGACACTTTTATTGTGTTCAGGATGACGGCACGGAACAACGGGTCTGTCGGGGTGCACAGGCAGTTTAAGAAACTACCCCACGTTAGCCCAGTCACCCCAACGAGCGGTGCTCGCCGGGGGCCCCAGTGGGCGAACGTGGGGCACCATTGCACCAAAAAGCAGGTCCTTCGCTTCGCTCAGGATTTCGGCAGGCGGCCCAGGCACCCCAGAAAGCCTGAATCCTGGCTTTCTGGGGACCCCGCTCAAACGCCGCCTCAGCGCCTCAATTAGGGCTTTTTCTGGCAGGCCCACGAATATGTTTGGGAGTCCCCATCTCTGGTTAGAATGAGCGCGCCGGTAGTGCGAATAAGAGTAAAGTGATTGACGTTTTCCTTCCACCTGCTAACCCAAGTCACCTTATCGGCCGTGATCGTCGCGGGAAACGCCTCAACACTGCTGCGAGCGACGGTGACAATCCAGGAGGCCGCAGTGCTGGCGGTCAGGTCAATGCTGACATTTAAGTCCTTAGGCGCTTGACTGGTGGTGGCACATAGAAAATCGATTGTCTCAGCATGTGCGGGCGTGAGCAGACACGGGCAAACGATTGCGCCGAGAACTACAGCCAGCCCGAACGCTAGAATTCGCGAGCGAATCATGTAGTTCTCCCGTTGACTAACGACAACTACGGGTGGATGGACAAGTTCGTGTCCATGTCACGCGCCGTGTCGATGAAGTGCTGCTTTGTTCCGGGAATCATACCACCGCTAAGCCACTTTTCACTCATGCACCGGCGCGTGGAAAAGCAGATCCTTCGCTACGCTCAGGATGACACTCGCGAGGTGTTTTTCACTCACATGACAGAGCGCATGAAAAAGAAATTTCGACAACGTCCTACAAGTGCGCGGCCAGGATGGTGGCCAGTTTCTCCGGTTCGGCGAGAAAGGCGTCGTGTCCGTGCGAGGACGCTATCTCGTGATACTCGCACTGCACGCCGGCGGCGGTGAACTGCTCGCCCAGGGCGCGCACGTCGGCCGCCGGGAAAAGCCAGTCGGAGGAAATTCCCACCAGGGTGACGTGCGCTCGAATGCGGCCATACGCGGCCTGCGCCGAACCATGGGAGCGCACCGGGTCGAAGCTGTCCATGGTCTTGCTGATCGCCAGGTACGAGTTGGCATCGAAGCGCTGGACAAATTTTTCTCCCTGGTAGTCGAGGTATCCGGCCACGTCGAAGCGGCCGTCGGGATGAGTCCAGGGATCTTCGCCGTTGCGGTTGGGATTGCGTCCGAAACGGGTGGCAAACAATTCGGCGGACTTGTAGGAGCACATGGCAATTTCGCGCGCCAATGCCAGTCCCTTGGCGGGAACTTCATGCGGAGGATAGTCGCCGTTTTGCCACTTGGGATCGAGACGGATTACGTGCCGTTGGAGATGATTCAGCGCCAGCCCCATCGAGCCCAAAGGAGCGGCGCCGATGGCGACACAATGCTCGACGAATTGCGGATAATCGATCACCCACTGCAAGGCCTGCATGCCGCCGATGGAGCCGCCGATGACGAGCTTGACCCGATCGATTCCCAAAAAATTCAGCAGTTGGCGCTGCGCCCGCACGATATCGCTGACCGTGACCAGCGGAAAATTCGCGCCATAGGGTTGGCCGCTGTCGGGGTCGACGGCGGAGGGTCCGGTGGAACCATAACAGGAGCCCAGAATGTTGCTGCCGATGACGCAATAGCGGTCGTTGCCGAACAGCCTTTCGTCATCGAACAACTCCGGCCACCAGGAGGCCACCTCGGCGGTGCCCGAGAGCGCGTGGCAGACGAGTACAACGTTGTCGCCCGCGGCATTCGGCTCGCCGTACATGGCATAACGGATGGTCACGGGGCGCAACACGCGGCCGCACTCCAGGGCAAAGCCCTCCTCTTCGGCAAAGGAGTGCTGTCCCTGGACCAAATGCAAAGTGTCCGTACTCATTTCGCGCTCTTTCCTCCAGCAACAGATAAGTCGGTATCCTGCTCGCGGGAGAGTCCGGTAGCCGTCTTGAGCGCCTGATTCAGGTCGTCGATCAGGTCGCGCACGTCCTCTGTGCCGACCGACAGGCGCACCAACTCAGGAGTGACGCCGGTATCGAACTGCTCGCTTTCGCTCAATTGCTGGTGAGTTGTGGAAGCAGGATGAATCACCAGAGACTTCGAGTCTCCGAGATTTGCCAGCAGGCTGAATAGTGAAAGCGAATTGATCAGCTTGCGGCCCGCTTCGTAGCCACCCTTGATTCCGAATGTTACCAAGGCACCGCTGCCATCCGGAAGGTATTTTTGCGCGCGCGCGTGGTACTTGCTGCTGGGCAGACCGGGATAATTGACCCACTCGACGCCAGGATGCGTCTCCAGGTACTTGGCCAGCGCCAGCGAGTTCTCCGAATGCCGCTGCATGCGGAGATGCAAGGTCTCGGCACCCTGCAGGAAGAGGAACGAGTTGAACGGAGAGAGGCAGGCTCCGGTGTCGCGCAGACCCTGCACGCGCGCCTTGATGATGAAGGCCAGCGGCCCAAAGGCTTCGGTGTAGGAAACGCCGTGATACGAGGGATCGGGATTGACGAAATCCGGGAAGCGTCCCGAGGCCTTCCAATCGAAGGCGCCGCTGTCGACGATAATGCCGCCGATGGAGGTTCCATGACCACCGATAAACTTGGTGGCCGAGTTGACAACGATGTCGGCGCCCCACTCGATGGGACGGCAGAGAGCGGGCGAGGCTGAGGTGTTGTCGATGACCAGCGGCAGTTTGTTCTCGTGCGCGATGCGGGCGAGCGCTTCGATATCGACAATGTCAAGCTTGGGATTGCCGAGAGTCTCTGTGTAAAGGGCCTTGGTCTTTTTGTTGATCGCCTTCCTGATGCCGTCGAAGTCGTCGGCATCGACGAAGCGAACCGTAATGCCCAGCTTGGGCAGCGTGTAATGAAAGAGGTTGTAGGTGCCGCCGTAGAGCGAGGTGGTGGAAACAATCTCGTCGCCGGCGCTGGCCAGGGTGGTGATGATAAGCGTCTCGGCAGCCTGTCCGGAGGCGGTTGCCAGGCCCGCGATGCCGCCCTCCAAGGCCGCGATCCGCTTCTCAAAGACGTCGGTGGTGGGGTTCATGATGCGGGTGTAGATGTTGCCGAACTCCTGCAGGCCGAAGAGGCGGGCCGCATGGTCGGCATCGTCAAAAACGTAGGACGTGGTCTGGTAAATAGGCACCGCACGGGCCTTGGTGGTGGGATCGACTTGCTGGCCGGCGTGAATAGCCAGGGTTGCAAAGCGTTGCTTCTTCTCGGCGTTGTTGTTTCCGTTTTCTGACATCGCTGCTACCTGTTCCTTTTCTGAAATTCTTGGTTGGTGAACAAAATGAAACGACCCACGATCGGGATGACCGTGGGTCGCTGAAATCCTTTGAAGTTTCCTGCTCGAAGCTGTTAGTCAGCCGCCCACGGTCGCGCACGGAAACACATGTGCATGCACATGGCCATGGTTTGCGCGGTGTGGGTTTGAGCCAACATCGAAAATAGTATGCGGGATTGTGGGTGGTTTTGTCAAAAACAAAAGCGCAGGTCTGCTAATGAGAGTTGCGGATTAGCTGCCTCACCAGAAAACTACCCCAGGTTAGCGCCGAACAACGTGGCGCGGAACCTGGGGCACCAGTCGTCGCGAAAAGTGAAGATCAGTCGAAGCTGACGATCTCCACCCAGTTCGAGTCCTTGCCTGTCGGATACTTCTTCAGCAGCGTGAGCGCGCCGCTCCCGTCGATCGCGTAGACCGAGATCGTGTCCGACTGCTCACCGCTGACGACCATATACTTGCCCTTGGGGTCGATGGCGAAGCCTCGCGGCTGCTTCTCGGTCGGCGTGCTCGAGAGATAGGCGAGCTTGCCGTTGGCGGCATCAACGCTGAAGGCGGCGATGGTGTTGCTGGTGCGCTCGGCGGCATAGAGGAACTTGCCGTCGGGCGTCAGGTGCAGGTCGGAGGCCCAAATGTCCATCGAGAGGTCACGCGTATCCTCGCCCGCCCCAATCGGGACGCGCGGCGCGCCCGGCTTCAGCTTGCTGTCCGCCGGCAGCATATTGGTCACGGAGACCGTGGTGAGCAGGCCCGTCTTCGCGTCCAGCGACAGGGTAGTGATGGTGCCGACCAGCTCGCTCAGCAGGTAGGCGAAGCGGTTGTCACTGGAGATGATGATGTGGCGCGGGCCGGTCTTGGCCTTCATCAACACGAGCGGCGGGGTGTTGGCCTTCAGTTTGCCGGTCTTTGGGTTGAAGACGAACTGGAATATCTGGTCGCTGCCAAGATGCGGGACGAAAAGGTACCGATCGGTTCTATCGACGACGGCGGAGTGCGGATTAATGGCCGTGGGGATCGTCTGCAGCGGCTCTGAGACTTTGCCGTCCTTGGCGATGGCGCTAACGCAGACCAGGTTGGCACCGTAGCCCGCGCCGAACAGGTAGCGCCCGTTTCTGGAGACGGAGATGTACGGGAAGCTCTCGCCCGCCGGCACCTTCCAGAGCTGCTTCAGCGCGCCGGTCTTGGGATCGATGGCATAGGTGAACAGCGAGACGGGCTTGGTGCGGGCCGCGGCAAACAGGTAGCGCTTATCCGAGCTGACGGCCATCGGCATCACCAGCTTCTGCGCCTCGACGCGCGCCCCCGGCGTCAGCGTGCCGTCGCTTGCCAGCGCGTACATCCCGATGGTGCCGTCCTCGGCGTTGGACACATAAACGTAGGTTGCTGCGCGCGCGGCACCCGCGGCCGTGATGAGCGCCAACAAGACGATCCCCGCAATCAGCTTGGCGAATGAGACCATATATTTTTCCTTTCTACATCGGATGGTTGGACGGCCGGCGTGAGCAACGCGAGTCCGCTGCCGCCCGGAAGCGTCCCGCGAGTAGATTCTGTACCATGCCGCACGTCGCGGCAAGACATTCCTCGAGTGTCTCCATGACAAGGCCGAGTGACGCACCCTTTCTAAGTCAAATCTTGTTGTTTCGCAAAAAGGCTGCGAATCTGGTAAAAGATTGATCGAGATTAAGATTGATCGAGAATACTTAAGATGGCAGACCTACTTACTCCTATTTCTCTTCGCAGCGTTACGTTGCGCAATCGCATCGTGCTCTCGCCCATGTGCCAATACTCCGCCAAGGATGGTTTTGCGGACGATTGGCACCTGGTTCATCTGGGGGCGCGCGCCCAGGGCGGAGCCGCTCTGATCCTGACGGAAGCGACCTCGGTATCGCCGGAGGGCCGCATCTCGCCCGCCGATCTCGGACTGTGGAAAGACGAGCAGATCGAAGCCTTCCAGCGAATTGCCCGCTTTGTCACCGCGCAAGGGGCGGTCATCGGAATGCAGCTTGCCCACGCCGGGAGAAAGGCCTGTACCGCCGCTCCGTGGCTGGGCAGGGTCCCGCTTACTCCTGAAAACGGCGGCTGGAGGCCGATTTACGCGCCCAGCGCGATTCCCTTCGATGCCGATTCCATCGTTCCGGAAGCGCTCGATGTGGCCGGCATTCAGCGGATCATCGGCCAATTCCAGGCGGCGGCGCGGCGCGCGCTGACGGCGGGAATGAAGGTGCTGGAGTTGCACGCGGCGCATGGCTACCTGGCTCACCAGTTTCTCTCGCCCATTTCCAATCAGCGCAGCGATCAGTATGGCAGCTCGTTCGAGAACCGTACGCGGTTTGTCCGCGAAATGGTCGAAGCGGTGCGCAAGGTCTGGCCGGATGAGCTGCCGCTGCTGGTGCGCATCAGCGCCACGGACTGGGTGCCGAACGGGTGGGACGTGGAACAGTCCGTCGAGTTGGCGCGTCAACTGAAACCGCTGGGAGTGGACCTCATCGACTGCTCCTCGGGCGGCAATGTGGTGAACGCGCAGATACCAGTTGGACCGGGATACCAGGTTCCCTTTGCCAGGCAAATACGCGCAACGGGAATCCTGGCGGGAGCTGTCGGCCTGATTACATCGCCTCAGCAGGCGGACCAGATCATCCGTTGCGGCGACGCCGATGTGGTGCTGCTGGCGCGCGAGTTCTTGCGCCAGCCCTATTGGGGACTGCTGGCCGGGCACGCGCTCGGTCGCGATGTCGAGTGGCCTAAACAATACGAGCGGGCCAAGCGCTTCTGAAGCGGGACGAGTGCGTGACCGCAAACGCTGGCGGCGCATTTAAGAGCCATCGAACTACCCCACCCAACGAAACCCGCGTTGGGTGGGCCACCAGCCAGCGAGGTGCGAAGAAAAGCAGATCCTTCGCTACGCTCAGGATGACACTCACGAAGGTATTTTCAGCAACAGGCGGAACGTGGGGCACCAGCGAACTCAAGAATCCACGAGCAACGCAGGTGTGGGCCACCGGCTCGCGCAGGATGACACATCGAACTTCACGGCGGGCCGATCTCACTCTTGCTGAGTAGCGCTTTGACGATCGCCGTCGCATCCGGGCGGTCGTGCTTGATGGAGATGACCCGATAGGATGACATTTCCGGGTTTTGCTCGGGGCAGGCGCGGTCGCAGCCGGCGATCAATAAAACCGTGTCAAAGTCCGGGTCGTCGAGGCTGACCCACTCGACGGAATCCCCGGCAGCGACTCGAACCTTGGTGAATAGTTCGACTCTACCGAACCCCGGATCGCAACCACCGCAGTACTTCAGGGCTACCCGCTTGCTCATCGAATCATCGAATCCTTTGCCCCGTCAGCGGCAACAATGCGTAATGCATATCCACCCCACTACGCGCCAAGGCGCGCGTAGTGGGGACCCCGGCATTAGAGCACAGTCGAATGATGAAACTCGTGTGAAAATCACCGCTGGCGAACTTTAGTTCTCTCCTACTACCGGCACGCTACGATTCCGCCTTGACACTTCTCAGGGCCGAGCGTACATTTCCCGCATTCCCACGGGCCCCTCCGGCTCCTACGGCCCTTCGGCTCCTAAATCTCACCTCAAGGAGTCACTCCCATGAAAAGAGTGCAACAGATTGCTTTGGTGCTCATCACCCTCTCGCTGCTCGTCGTGCCGATGGCTTGGAGCCAGGGCGGAAATGCCGAACAGCAAATCAAGACATTGGGTGAACAACTTAACGCGGCGAACTTGAAAGGGGACACCAGCTTTTTGGAGAAAGTTCTAGCCGACGACTACACAGGAGTCCGTGGTGACGGCTCGGTGCTTACGAAGGCTCAAGAGATCGAGAAATATAAGTCCGGTGCTATCAAGTACGAGACGAACGAAATAAAGGACTTGAAGATACGCGTCTACGGGCATACGGCGGTCAGCACGTCGCTGTCCTTCTCCAAGAATATAAGAGACGGGAAGGAACACATCGGCACCACCCGTAACATTCGGGTCTGGGTGAAGCGACAAGGCGCTTGGAAGTGCGTTGCGTATCAGACAACGCGAGTGATTTAGTAAGCCATAAATCGCGAGAGAACCGGGAAGGCCACGAGGAACAGCGTTACGGTTCAGAAAGAAACTACCCCACTCTAGCCAACTGCTGGCTAGAATGGGGCACCCGCGACGACAGCCAAAGAAACTACCCCAGGTTAGCCAAAAGCAGGCGAACGTGGGGCACCAACGCACCTGCAAACCAAATCCATAGATTCTTCGCTCGTTGCGCTCGCTCAGAATGACATCTCAACAAATCATTGCAAACTTCTGAGGCACCCGCTGGCACAAGACAAAAGCAGATTCTTTGCTCCCTTGCGCTCGCTCAGAATGACACCGCAGGGGATTACTAGTGACTGAGTATTGGCATCTGTTCCGCCGCCTCGATCAGTTCCCTTTTCTTGCCCATGCGGCGTCCTACCCAGCTTTGCAGGTTATCGAGATAGGTGTAGATCACGGGCGTGATGTAAAGCGTAATCAACTGCGAAAACATCAGCCCTCCGACGACGGCCCAGCCGAGCGGGCGCCGCGATTCCGCGCCTGCACCCATGCCGAGGGCGATGGGCAAGGTTCCCATCAATGCGGCCATGGTCGTCATCATGATCGGACGGAAGCGGATGAGGCAGCCTTCGTAGATGGCCTCTGAGGCCGACTTCCCTTCCGAGCGTTGCGCTTCCAGAGCGAAGTCGATCATCATGATGGCGTTTTTCTTGACGATCCCGACGAGCATGATGATGCCCACGAATGAGTACAAATTGAGGTCCATGTGCAGCAGCATCAGCGTGACCAGCGCGCCAAAGCCGGCTGAAGGCAGTCCAGACAGAATCGTGATGGGATGAATGAAACTCTCGTAAAGCACTCCCAGCACGATGTAGATCACCAGAATCGACAACAGCAGCAGCCAGCCCAAGCCGCTGATGGAGGACTGGAAGGCCTGCGCGGTTCCCTGGAAGCTGCCGGTAATGGTGGCCGGCAAGGACCGGGCAACCTCCTCCACCTTGGCGACGGTCGCGCCGAGGGCAACACCGGGTGCGGGATTGAACGAAATGGTCACCGCCGGCAACTGACCCTGATGATTCACCGTGAGCGGACCTACGGAACGCGTAAGCGTGGCCACGGTGTTCAGCGGCACCAGCTGACCGGAAGAGGAGCGGACATAAAGCAAAGAGAGAGCGTTGGGATCGAGCTGATAGTCCGACTGCACTTCGACGATGGCGCGATAGGTGTTGTTGGGCTCGTAAATGGTAGAAATCTGTATCTGCCCGTAAGCATAGCCGAGCGCGTCCTGCACCTGCTGCGCCGTGATGCCCAGAGTAGAAGCCTTATCGCGGTCGATGCTCACATCAATCTGTGGATTCTTGATCTGCAGGTCGCTGGTCACGTCCTGTAACTCAGGTTCTTTGGCGAGCCGTGCTTCCATTTTTTGCGCTTCGCGGTAGAGCTCCTGCGTGTCCGGACCTTGCAGCGTGTATTGGTAGAGGCTCTTGCTCATGCGTCCGCCGATTTGAATGGACGGCGGGGCTTGCGGATAGGCGGTGATGCCGGGAACCTTTAAGAAATCGCGCCGCAGAGACGCCACGATGTCCTGCACCGGCGGGCGATGCTCCCTGGGAATGAGCCGCGCGAACATGCGGCCGTTGTTGCCGGCTCCCCAGCCGCCGATGGCGCACATGAATTTCGAAACGTAAGGATTCTTCTGCATGTATTCAGCCACGGCCATTTGATGCGCCTTCATGCTTTCGAACGAGATGCCCTGGTTGGCTTCGGTCATGGTGAATATCTGCCCCGTGTCGTCGGTAGGCAGGAATCCTTTGGGCATAATGGCAAAAAGATAGCCGGTGATGACCAGCACGACCAGCGAAGTCACCAGGGTTACAAGACGATGACGTATGGCCTTTTTCAAGCTCACGTCATAGAGGTGCAGCATGCCCTGAAAGACGCCCTCCGACCAACGGTAGAGCGCGTTGTGCTGGGTTTCGGAGGCCGGCCGCAGAAAGCGGCTGCACAGCATTGGCGTCAGCGTCAGCGAGACAAAGCCTGAAACCAGAATAGCGGTGCCGATGGTCACCGCGAACTCGTGCAGCAGGCGCCCCATCAGGCCGCCCATAAAGAGCACCGGAATGAAGACCGCGGCCAGCGAGAGCGTCATCGAGAGAATGGTAAAGCTGATTTCGCGCGACCCGATGAGGGCGGCTTCCATCGGCTTTTTGCCCATCTCCATGTGGCGAACGATGTTTTCCAGCATCACAATCGCGTCGTCCACCACGAAGCCCACGGAGAGAGTGAGCGCCATCAGCGACAGGTTGTCGACGCTGTAGTTGAGCAGGTACATCACCGCGAAGGTGCCGACAATCGACATCGGCAGCGCCATGCTGGGAATCACGGTGGCCGAAACATTCCGCAGAAAGAGGAAGATCACCAGGATGACCAAGGCAATGGTCAGCATGAGGGTGAACTTCACATCGTTAACCGACTCGCGAATCGACTCCGAGCGGTCGTAGAGCGTCTCGATATTGACGGCGGCGGGAATCTGCAAGCGGAACTGCGGCATCAAGGCGTTGATGCGATTGACCACCTCGACCGTGTTGGTGCCGGGTTGGCGCTGAATCGCCAGCACCATGGAGCGGTCCAGACTCTTTGCGGTTCCGAACCAGCTCGCGGTCTTGTCGGCTTCGACGCCGTCAACCGCTTCCCCCAACTCGGACACCCTGACCGGATTGCCGTTGCGGTAAGCGACGATGAGCGACTGGTAGTCCTTGGCGCGCCACAACTGCCCATTAGGATTGTTGACCGTGATCGCCTGGTGTGCGCCGTAGAGCGTCCCGGTCGGCTCGTTGACGTTTCCCTTCTGGATGGCGGTGACAACTTCGTCGATGCCAATCTGCCGGCTGGCCAGCAAGCGCGGGTTGAGCTGGATATGCGGCGAATACTTCTGGGCGCCGTAGACGCTGACCTGGGCAACGCCGTCGATCATGGAGATGCGCTGCGCCATGGTGGTCTCGGCGTACTCGTCGACATCGGAAAGCCGCATGGTCGGCGAGTAGAGCGCCAGGTAGAGGACCGGCTGGTCGGCTGGATTCACCTTCTGGAACGAAGGCGGATAGGGCAGGTTATTCGGCAAATCACGCTGCGCCTTGGCGATCATCGCCTGCACGTCCTGCGCCGCGGCATCAATGTTGCGCGCGAGCGTGAACTGCAAGGTGATGTTGGTTACGCCGAGAAAGCTGGTCGAGGTCATCTGGTCGATGCCGGCGATGGTGGAGAACTGTTTCTCCAGCGGCATCGCCACCGAGCTTGCCATGGTTTCCGGACTGGCGCCCGGCTGAGTGATGGTTACCAGAATCGTCGGAAAATCAACGTTGGGAAGATCGCTGACCGGCAGCAGCCGGTAGCCCGCCGTTCCGAAAATCAGAATCGCCGCCATGATCAGCGTTGTCATGACTGGCCGTTTAATGAAAATCTCGGCAATGTTCATGAACGTTTTTCCTGCGCGCTGTCGGAATCGGCTTGCGGACTTTCGGCCCGCTTGATGTCCACCTTGGACCCGGGCACCAGCCGGATGTGGCCGTCGGTGACAACGGTCTCGCCGGGGACTACGCCTTGTTCAACGATGAGCTGGCCTTTGTACTGCTGACCGAGTTTAACCAGCCGCAATTCGACCGTCTTATCGGCCTTGACGACAAACATGTATGGACCCTGCTGCCCGCTCTGCACCGCCTGCGACGGAACAATGGTGGCGTTCGGACGATTGTTCAGCGTCAGCACCACGGTCACGAACTGCCCGGGCCACAGCTTGTAGTCTTTGTTGGGAAACGTGGCTTTCAACGTAATGGTTCCGGTCGTGCGGTCCACCGTGTTGTCGATGAAAGTTACTTTTCCAACATCGGCTGGAACCTCTGTCGAAGGGATGGTCGCCTGCACCTGAAGGCCGGCTTTCGCCATCTGCCGCTTCACCTCGGGAAGAAACTGCTCGGGGATTGCGAAGCTGGCATAAATCGGCGAAACCTCGTTGATGGTGACCAGCGGCAGATCATTCGCCTTGGAAACGTTGCCGGGATACAACTGCAGATTCCCGGTGCGGCCATCGATGGGCGAGTAGATCTTGGTGAAGGTGACGTTGACCCTGGCGGACTCGACCGCTCCTTCATCCGCGAGGACCGCAGCCTCCGCCTGATCGGCGGCCGACATCATGTTTTCATACTGCTCGCGGGCAATGACGCCTTCCTTGAAGAGCGCGGCATAACGGGCGGCATTGGCCCGCGCGGTTACCGCCGTGGCTTTATCCTTCGCCAACTGCCCTTTGGCTTTCAACAAGTCGGCCTCAAAGCTGCGCGGATCGAGCTGAAAAAGCAATTGCCCTTTCTTTACGAAATCCCCTTCCTTGAAAAAAGCTTTGCTGATTTCGGCGCTGACCATCGTCTTGATCTGCACCATCGAGTACGGTGCAATCGTGCCCACCGCATTGACGACGATGGGGACATCGCGCTGCTCGGCCTGGGCCACGAAAACCGGAACCGCTGGCATGGCGGCAGACTGCTTGGAGTTGGCTTGATGACAAGCGGCGCTCAGCAGCAACAGTACGGCCATGCACATCACGCATGCGAGGCCTAGCGGGCGCCTGCTGACCACCCCAACAAGCGCAAAAGCAGCGCTTGTCGGGGACCCCGAGTAATCGGATTCGCGGGCCGCGGCTGGAAGAGAGTTCAGTGAAAGTTTCATTGCGTTGGTTCCTGTATTTCCGCGAGAGCTTGCCTGGGAACTTTCCGGGAAGTACGCTTCCGGGAAGCTGCTGAATTTTTCAACTTGTGGCCGCTATGCCGGCTTGCCGGCTCGGCAGACATACCGTCAAGCCAGATTGAGACCATCATCCTGCTGGCCTCGCGTGCGTCCATATTTCCGGCGGTGTTTCCGGCGGTGTCGACCGGGCCGAAAAGTTCCTTGATGAGCGAGTGATAAACCACCGTGCCGATGAAAGTGCGCGCGGCCATGACCGGGTCGGCGGAGCGCAGCACTCCGAGGCGCATCTGCCGGCGCAGGTAGTTGGCCAGCACCTCGAAGTATTCGGCGATGAAGCGCCCGAAAAAACGCCGCGATAATTCGTGCCGCTCCAGCGCGCAGAACAGTGAAAGGCGGGTAGTCGCGTGGTCCTCCGCCCGGCGCTGCAGGGTCCACTCGGCCACGGCCAGCAGCGCTTCGCGCACGTTGGCCGCGCCCGCCAGCAACTCTTCCAGGCGGAGATGGAAATCTTCCGAGCGCACTTTGGCTTCCAGTACCGCCCAGTACAACTCTTCCTTGGTGGGAAAATGGCGAAAGATGAGGGCTTCGTTGACCTGCGCGTGGGCCGCGATCTCGCGCGTGGTGGTGCCCACGAAGCCTTTCTCGGCAAACATCTCGGTGGCGATCCCAAGAATCTGCTGGCGGCGGTCCACGGAAGAAATTCTTTGCTGCGCGGTAGTCATGGCCAAAAGAAGTAAGTAATTGCTTACTTTACAGCGCTGCCATGAGTACGTCAATGTTACGAATGTTACCTATTCCGCATTACCCGGAAAGACAGGGAGCGGCTCGCCTTTCGCTTCATCTGCATAAAACTGCCAGCCCGACTCCGTAAGCCTCATCGAGTTCCCACATTAGCCAACTGCGGGCAAATGTGGGGGCACCAAGGCTGCTCTGAAACTGGCGAGCCGAAAAAGTTCGACGTGCGCAGTAGCGCGGCATCCTATAGATGGTAAAGGGAGATAGAACTGAGATGACTGCCACTATTCCTCGTGTCGTTATTGTCGGCGGCGGTTTTGGCGGCTTGTATGCGGCCCGCATGCTGGCGCGCAAGCCGGTCAGGGTCACTCTCATCGACCGCAAGAATCACCATACCTTTCAGCCGCTGCTATACCAGGTTGCGACCGCCGGCCTCTCGCCCGGTGAGATTGCCCATCCGATTCGGGCCATCTTCAAGCACTCCAAGAACATAGAGGTCTTGCTGGACGAGGTGACGGGCTTCGATCTGGCTCATCGCCAAGTTCTGTTGCACGACGACCGGCTCGCTTACGACTACCTGATCGTCGCCGCGGGCGCCACTCACGCTTACTTTGGCCACGAGAACTGGGCGCCGATTGCTCCCGGCCTGAAAACCTTGGAGGACGCCACGGAGATCCGCCGACGAATATTGCTGGCGTTTGAAATTGCGGAACGGCGGGCACGGCTGGAGCGCAAACTTGAGCCCATCAATTTTGTCATCGTCGGTGGCGGGCCGACCGGGGTGGAGTTGGCGGGAGCGGTCGCGGAAATTGCTCACCGCGTGGTCGCCGGCAACTTCCGGTCGATCGACCCGAGCCGGGCGCGGGTGATCCTGCTGGAAGCAGGCCCGCGCGTGCTGCCCAGCTATACCGAAGACCTCTCGCACAGCGCCGAGCGGCAGCTACGGACGCTGGGCGTCGAAGTGATGGACAACTGCATGGTGACCGAAGTGGAGCCGAACCGCATCCACTTCGGCGACAGCAGCCTGGAGGCCTCGGTGATTTTGTGGGCGGCGGGGGTTGCCGCTTCGCCTCTGGGGAAGATGCTGGATGCGCCGCTCGACCGTGCAGGACGAGTGTTGGTGGAAGCGGACCTCACCGTTCCCGGTCACCCCGAGGTATTTATTGTCGGCGATATGGCCTCGGTGAAACAGGCGGACGGCAAGCCCGTGCCTGGCGTCGCTCCGGCGGCTATCCAGATGGGAGAATTCGCGGCGCAGACCATTCTCGACGAGGTTGCGGGCCAAACGCAACGGGTACGGGCGACGGATCGCCCTCCGGCTCCCACCCCAGCGACAGCGAGAAAACCGTCGCTGGGGGCCCCGGCTCGCGGCGCGGGCTTCCACTACTTCGATAAAGGAAGCCTCGCCACCATAGGCCGCAACGCCGGAATTGCGCAGATAGGCCGCCTGCACCTTACCGGGTTGATCGCCTGGCTGGCTTGGCTGCTGGTACACGTTTTTTTTCTGATCGGCTTCCGCAACCGTCTGCAAGTGATTTGGGAGTGGGGGTGGGCGTATTTACGGTATCAGAAGGGCGCCAGGCTGATCACGGGAAACAGCGACTCGATTACGCCCGATGAAGTGCACGACGAGACTCGCCGCGAAGCGACGCTGGAGATTCCGGCCCCGGCATCAATGCCGGAGCGGAAGGCGTCATGAGCGGGATGGCGGACGGAGAAATAAAATAACGTCTAGCGTTATTTTAGCTTGACTAGAATAACGTGTCGCGTTATTTTGTTCTTGCCGCTCGGGTTCGTTTGTCGCACCAGCGGGAACGTACTGGGATCGGCTGTCGCGCAGTCTCAAGAAAGTGTCTGGTGATTGCGAACTTTAAAGACGCGGATGCAAAACGGCTTTACGAGACGGGCAAGAGCCGGCGCCTTCCGTCGGACATTCAGCGCGCGGTCTTGCGGAAGTTGAAAATCATGAACAACGCGGCGGACCTGAATGATTTGCGAATACCTCCGGGAAACCGCCTTGAAGCGTTGAGCGGCGAGAGAGAGGGACAGCACAGCATTCGGATCAACGATCAATACCGCATCTGCTTCGTGTGGAAAGGTGCTGAATTCCGCGACGTAGAGATCGTTGACTATCACTAGGCGCTTGGAAGTATAGGGAGAATATCCGTAAGCGCATAATTTGAATCGTAGTAGAAAGTACTAGCCGCAGTGAGCGGCGACCCTGACCAAACAGGAGAGCAAGATGGCCGCAACGGCCGCAAATGCGGTGCACCCAGGTGAGATACTGCGGGAAGAATTCATGATCCCGCTGGGCCTGACTTCGACGGAGTTAGCCGCGCATCTGCATACTTCCGTGCCACGCGTGAATGACATTGTGCGCGAGCGGCGCGCGATCACCGCCGATACGGCAATGCGGTTGGCCAGGTACTTCGGCACCTCGGCCAAGCTTTGGATGGGGCTGCAGGCGGAGTACGACTTGGATCTGGCAGCCGCCAACCGCGAAATCCGGAAGATTAAACCGAGAGTGGTCGCCTGACCGTCGGCTCGGAAACTACCCCACGTTAGCCCCAGTCACCCCAGCGAGCCGAGCCTCGCCGGGGACCCCGACACGGGCGAACGTGGGGCACCATTTCGGCATGACATTGCTTAGCAGGGTTGTCCGCGAGCGGCAGCGATATAATCGAGCTATCTTGACTATGTTCCGGCTCATCTATCGTCTGGCGGCGGCGGTTGGTTTTTGCTGTGGCGTGGTGTTGTCGTGCGTTGCGCAAAGTTCCGTGCCGCCGGCTCAGACCCTGTTGATTCTGCCTTTTGAGAACCACTCCAAGTCTCCGGGTCTGGAATGGATTGGCGAGTCGTTTCCCGAGATACTTTTGCAGCGCCTGTCCTCTCCCTCGATGTACATCATCAGTCGCGAAGACCGGGTCTACGCCTTTGACCGGATGGGGATTCCCGCCGGCGCCCGGCCTTCGCACGCCACCATGTATAAAATCGCCGAGCAGATGGATTGCGACTACGTGGTGATGGGAGACTACAACTTTGACGGATTGACCTTCACGGCGCGGGCCAAGGTGCTCGACATGAAGCAGTTGCGGCAATCGCCGATGCTGGAAGCCGCGGGGCCGCTGCTCAAACTGATCGATGTGCAGACGGATCTGGCCTGGCAGTTGCTGAAAACCATCCAGCCGCAGAGCACGATCAGCCGCGAAGAGATGGTCCGTTCGGCCAACGCGATCCGCCTGGATTCCTTCGAAAACTACGTGCGTGGCATCGTTGCCACCACCCGGCAGGAAAGAGTCCGGCGATTCCGCGAGGCTATACGGTTCAATCCGCAGTACACACTGGCGATCTTCCAATTGGGCAAGACGTACTATTCAAACCGCGAGTACGAATCGGCGGCGAGTTGGCTGAGCCGCATTCCGCAGGCGGACCCGAAAGCGGGAGAGGCGTACTTCCTGCTTGGGCTGGCGTACTACAACCAGGGGCAATTCGAGCGCGCCGAAGACGCGTTCCGGGTCACCATCTCCAAGCTTCCGCTTACCGAGGTCTATAACAATCTTGGGGCGGCGGCCTTGCGGCGGGGCAAGCGGAGCGCCTTGCCACTGCTGCAACGGACGGTCGAAGTCGACCCGCACGATCCCGATTACCGCTTCAACCTTGCCCTGGCGCTTTACAGGTATGGCGATCCGGCGATGGCAGTGAAGAACCTTCGCGAGTCACTGGCGAAGTATCCGACCGACAGCGAAGCGCGGCAGTTTCTCGATGAGATTTCCGGCGCGCCCGGCGCCACGGGCAATCGGGGAGCCGACAGCTCCGGGACCACGGGCGCTTCCATCTCCAAGCTGCCGCTTCCGCGCATCAAACGGAACTACGATGAGAGCTCGTTCAGGATGCTGGCGCTTGAAATCCAGAACTCGACCAAGCCGGTGCATGAGCCGGGCGGCAACACGCGAACGCTGTATCACATCCAGCACGGAACGGAACTGCTTGATCGCGGTTTGATCGCCGACGCGGAAAACGAGTTCCAAGAGGCGCTCAAGATAGAGCCGGCGAGCGCGGCTGCTCACGCCGGCCTTGCCCGCGCCGCCGAGGCGAAGGGCGACATGGTAACGGCGCGGCAAGAGGCTGCCACTTCGATTGGCCTGCATCCCACGGCGGCAGCTTTTCTGGTGCTGGCGCGGGCAGACATGCGGCAAAGACTGTTTGGTTCGGCGGCCCAAAACGTGGACCAGGCGCTTACGCTCGAGCCGGGCAACGCCGACGCCCTGACTCTCAAGCAGGAGATCGCGGCGCGCGCTACGCAGGCCACGGAGTGGGCGCGCTAGGACGGTTGTCCTGTTGGCCCTGATCAAAACCCACATCTGCTGACTGCGGCAGATGTGGGGCACCAGCGAAATCCTGAGCGAAGCGAAGGATCTATGCATTACAAAAACAAATACATGGATTCATCGCTCGCTCTGCTCGCTCAGAATGACACTGCAAAGGGTTTTACCGGCCCACACGAGGACCTTCGAAAGAGCTGACCCACACGTCAGCCCAACACAAGGGCAGATGTGGGGCACCAGCAGATGTGGGATTTGAGAACTGCCCCACATTTGCCAACAGAGGGCAAATATGGGCCACCAACGCCGGTTGTGAGGATTTCAAGGATAAGCCCATGCGTCTGCGTTCGCATCTGCGTTTTCATCTGATTGCCGCACTTCTCCTGCTTGGTTGCGCATTTGCTCTGCCCTGCGCCGCTGACGTGCTGAAGATTACGATCGACGGTCCTATTCATCCCATCGCGGAGGAATACATCGCGCGCGCCATCACGGCCGCGGAGCGCCGCCACTCGGAAGTCGTATTGATCGAGCTGCGCACACCGGGCGGCCTGGTCGATTCCACGCGGGAGATCGTCGAGAAAATTCTCGCCTCCCGCGTTCCGGTAGTTGTTTACGTGGCGCCGAGCGGGGCGCGCGCGGCTTCGGCAGGCTTCTTTATTCTGGAATCCGCGGACGTGGCTGCCATGGCTCCCGGCACCAACACCGGGGCGTCGCATCCGGTTTCCATCGCGGGCGGCAAGATGGACGACGTGATGAAGACCAAGATTGAGAACGATACCGCGGCTTTCATGCG
>JBEKBO010000039.1:0-34680 GCA_050015355.1 Candidatus Korobacteraceae bacterium
GCCTGCCTGCGGATAGCCTCGCCATAGTAAAGGTCAACGCGCGAGACCAGTTCCAACTGGATTCCCCCGGAGGCTCGCGGCTCCAATAGAACGCGCAGGTCGGAACGAATATCGGCGCCGGAGCGGCCCGCCTCGCCCGCGCGCGTAAGTTTCACTTCCGCTGAAAATGTCATTTACCTACCTCCATCGCCCCCTCCAAAGCCCCCGCGGCTGACCGATTGCATGCCAAAACCCGCCGGAATCATGTGACAAATTAACAGGCTATTCGTATACTTACGCCACCATCAAGCGAAAGGGAATTTTATGTTCAAACCAACCGGTTCGTGGGTTGCAATTCCCACCCCCTACGATCATAACGGCAACGTCGATTTTGGCGGTTTCAAGGAAATCATTGACCATCAGATAGCTTACGGCACCTCCGAGCTGTTTGTAATGGGTTCAGCCGGCGAAGTGACGCTTCTTACCTCCGAAGAACGGAAGGCCATAGTCAAGCAAGTCATCAAGCTCAGCAAAGGCCGGATTCCTGTTTTCTTCAACGCCTCGCATCCCACGACGGCAGATACCGTAAAGTTTGCTCAATTTGCCGAAGCCGAGGGGGCCGACGGCCTGATCTTCACCGTCCCGCCATATCTTCTGCCGCCTCAGTCGGCCGTGCTGGAGCATATGCGAACCTGCATGAAGGCAGTTTCGATTCCGGTGGGCGTCTACAACAATCCCACTCGTGTCGGCGTGAATCTTGATCCCGAAACGCTCGAGGCACTGGCCAATGAAATCCCCAATTTCATTGTTGACAAAGAGGCAATGCCGAATGTTTCTCAGTTGGTGGAAGTTAAGCGGCGCCTCGGGGACAGGCTCAACATCCTCTGCTGCGATTTCCCCAAGTATTTCATCGTCGTGCCGACGCTGGCGCTGGGCGGAAACGGCACGGCGAACATCGGCGGCAACATCATTCCCGAGGAAATGGCCCGGATTTCGCGGCCATGGGACAGTTTGGAAAAAATGGAAGAATGCCGAAAATTGTATTTCCGGTTCTATCCTCTGTTGCAGGCTCTCTATTGGTTTTCCAACCCCATTGTCATAAAGGCTGCGCTGAAGATTCTGGGCTTGCCGGCCGGTGGCATTCGCCGGCCCTATCCTGAACTTGAGGGAGAAAAACTCGCGGAACTGCGCGTCATTATGACCGATTTGGGTGTCGTTGATAAGTACGGGCGGCGTAAAGCGGCGGCGGTGTAAAGAGAGACTCGAGGGTGAAACATAGAGGGATTTGCCGAAAGCTGGCCGGAACTGAAGTTTGAGTGCTTGTTAACGCCGGCGAATAACCAACCGATTGGACAGAGAGAATGGGCGCGCATGTTCCCGTAGAAGACGTATCCAAGCCGACGCCATCCACCGGAAAAACATCTGGTTTCCGGTGGGTGGTCATGGGCCTCATTTTTCTGGTCTATACGCTTGCCAACGCTGACCGCGCCAATCTCGGCGTCGCCCTGCCTTACATAAGAAAGGAGTTCCACTTCAGCAACACGGAAGCGGGCCTCATGATCAGCTTATTTTTCGCGGTCTATGCCGTGGCCCAAATTCCCGTCGGCCTCCTCTACCGAAAGATTGGCCCTCGCGTACTGATGGCTGTTTCCATGCTGTTTACGTCGCTTTCGACCTGGCTGATCGGGACCGCCTCCTCGCCGTTGCACTTGAAACTCAGCCGTGCGCTGCTGGGATTTTCGGAAGCTCCGCTGCCGATCGGGTGCGGCACCACCATTGACCGCTGGTTTCCGCCAAGGGAAAAAGGCACTGCCGCTGGATTGTTTTGGGCTGCGTCAAAGTCTGGACCGGTGATCTGCCCCCCCATATGCGTAGCTGTTATCGCCTGGGCCGGATGGCGCCAGATCTTTCTCATATTCGCCATTCCGGGGATCGTTCTCTCTCTCCTCTGGGTTCTCGTTGTCAGGAACAAACCTGAAGAAAGCCGGTTCGTTTCGCCGGCCGAACTTGAATATATTCGCGACGAGCAAGTAGACGCCAAAACGAAGACGCGAAAACAGCCTAACCCGCATGAGGATCGTTACCCAAAATGGCTGGACAAGCTGATCAGGGTGAAGCGCGTTGAACCGGTGGACACGATCGCCAAGGTATTCCGCTCCTGGAACATCATGGGCAATACTATTGCCTGGCTCTGCATGGTCGGCATTGTAAATGTCATCATGGCCTGGATACCTTCCTACCTGGTAACGGTAAAGCACTTTACCGCGCTCAGGATGGGCGCTCTGTCTTCGGCCCCTTTTGTCGGCGCGGTGTTGGGTAACCTGCTCGGCGGCTGGATTTCTGATCGAGTACTCAAGATGCGCCGCAAGCCGCTGATGATGGTCAGCGCCTTGTCGACTTCCATCATGATGTACAGTCTTATCTACGCCCCCAACCATGCCGTGTATCTCGGAGCCTTGCTGTTTGCCACGGGCTTCTTGCTGAGCCTTGGCTATTCGGCTTTCACGGTCTACCCTATGGGCTTGGCGAACAAGGAAACGTTCCCCGTGGCTTACAGCTTGGTCAATACCGGCGGCTCCATTGGTCCTTCGATATTCCCGTTGGTCGCTGGCGTGATCCTGGACCACTACAACTGGAATGCTGTCTTTTTGTTCCTGGCCGCCTGTTCTTTTTTCTGCTTGCTTGTGCTCTGCACCATGCATGAACCGCTTCCTGAAAGAGAGGCGGAATCGGCATGAAGGCACCATTATGCGAACTCATTTATAAGGAGCGGAATACATGCCTAACGTTGTCGAATTGATCGCGACCATGCTGAAGCGCGAAGGTGTCCAGCACATCTTTGGAATTCCCGGCGGAGGCGGAAGCATCGACTTGCTGGATGCGACGGAAAAAGCGGGTATCCGGTTCGTGTTAGCCACCCACGAAACAGCCGCGGCGATGATGGCATGCACCCTTGCCGATCTCACCGGGGTACCCGGCGCAGTGGCGACGGCCATATCGCCGGGAGTCACCAATGTAGCCAACGGCGTTGCCTACGCTTACCTGGACCGCTCTCCGCTACTTGTGTTCTCCGACAATTATCCGTGGGGCACCACTCAGGTCGTGCTGCGTCAGATATTGAACGCCCGCCAGATCTTTCAAGGCATTACGAAGTGGACGGCGTCGATTTCACCGGAGTGGGCGCATGAGACGCTTCATCGCGCCTTCCGCACCGTGCTGGAGGATCGCCCCGGCCCGGTGCAACTGGATATCGCCGATGATGTCACTTTGAAACCCGTGGCCGACAAGCAACTTGCTCCCGTCTCCATTCTGAGGGCCATCCGCATGTATTGCGGAGAGTCGGCTGAGTTCAGCAAGGCGGTGAAGAGAATCCGCGAAGCCAAGGCGCCGGTCATCATCGCCGGCATGGGAGTTCGCTGGGACAAAGCCTACCCGCAGTTGCGGTCGCTGGCCGAAAAAATTGGCGCGCCCGTGTTCTGTACTCCCAAGGCAAAAGGAGCGCTGCCGGAAAATCATCCCTATTCGGCGGGCGTCTTTATTGGCGGCAAACTGGAGATGGACATTCTGGGCAAGGCCGATCTCATCGTCGGCGTCGGCCTGGATCCTGCCGATATGCTGGCCAAGCCATGGAAGTACAGCCAACCCATGGTGACCATCGACCGGGTCAGCAACTACAACGAGATCTATCACTCCGAGATGGAGTTGGTAGGCAACGTCGCCGAAATTCTCACGGTGCTCACCGACGCGTTGCCGGCGGATCACAAGTGGGACGAGACGGTGTCTCCCTGTTACCGGCAAAAGGTGTACAACGCCCTGGCTCTGCGCACCAAGGGACTGGCGGCATTCCGCGTTTCCGACATTACTCGCGAGCTGACCGCCGACGACATGATTATGACCACCGATGTCGGCGCTTCGAAGCTGCTTCTCAGCCAGATCTGGCGTCCCTATCAGCCAAACTCGGTGTTGCTGTCGAACCCTCTCGGCACGATGGGTTCCGGCGTGCCCTCGGCCATCGCCGCCAAGCTGCTATACCCGCGGCGGCAGGTCGTATCGCTGGTTGGCGACGGCGGCTTCACCATGCGCATGGCGGAGTTGCAGACGGCCATGCAGTTGAAAGTCGCTCCCGTGTTCGTCGTGCTGGCGGATCACATGCTCAGCCAGATCAGGATCAAGCAGGTCAAGAAGAAGCTGGCGCTGGTCGGCACTGAATTCGAAGCCGCCAACTACGTCAAGCTTGCCGAGGCGTTCGACGGTAACGGCTACTCTGTCGGCACCGAGGAAGAATACGCCGTTGCCCTGAAAGATGCGCTCCAGTCGAATCGTCTCAGCGTGATCGAAGCTCGCATCGACCCGAGCCAATATCCGGCTCAGTTCGACGCGATTCGGGAGTTATAAGCGTCGGGAGTCATAAGCTCGGCCATCGCGAAGCAAGTGGATGAGCGGGCGGCGGCGGACTCACGCTGCCGAACGCTCTCAGGAGTCCGGGGAGGAGTTGGGGCTATGTCGAATACGACGTCGCAGTCGATCTTAAGCGGCAAGCGCTTCTGGATCGCTATCTTCCTCTTTTTCAATCTGCTCATCAACTACATCGACCGGGTCAATCTTTCGGTCGCGGCGCCGGCCATTATGAAGCACTTCCACTGGGATGCCGTACAGATGGGGTGGATATTCGCCGCCTACCTTTGGACATACACCCTCTGCCTCATCCCTACGGGGGCATTGGTGGATCGCTATGGCGCACGTAACGTCAGCGCGATTGCCATATCCGTGTGGTCGGCGGCGGCAATGGTCACCGGGGGAGTAACGAGTTTTGCCAACATGGTCATGGCCCGCCTGGGCTTGGGAATCGGAGAAGCGACAACGTTTCCGGTGGCCGGCAAGCTGATTCGGCAGTGGTTCCCCGCGAAAGAACGCGGCATCGCCGGCGCCATATTCCACTGCGGCGGACACGCCGCCCCGGCCCTGGCCCTGCCGTTCGTTTCCTGGCTTGTCGTATACAGCGGCTGGCGCCTGTCGTTTGTCATCCTCGGCGGACTCGGCTTCATTTGGCTCATCTTTTGGCTCTTGTACTACCGGCAGCCTGAAGAGTGCCGATGGCTGACGGAAGAAGAACGGCAGTTGATTCTCAACACGCGCGACGTCAGCCTCGCGCCAACCGCCTCCAGCAGCAGCAGGATCGATCTCAAGAAGGTGCTTCCCGTTCTGCTGAAACAGCGGTCCATCTGGGGAGTCATGCTGACGCAGGGTTGTTCGACGTACTTCAACTATGTCTTCCTGGCATGGCTTCCCACTTACCTGGTTCAGGCTCGCGGACTGCATCTGGTGAAGGCCGGCGTCCTGGGCGCCATTCCGTACCTGGTTGCTATGGTCGCGGTTTTGAGTTTCAGCCGGCTCAGCGACCGGTTGCTCACGCCGGAGGGCATCCGGCTGGGTAAGCGGAGAAACGTCGTGATCACATTGTTATTGTGCTCGACGGTGGTTATGGCGATCAATTTCGTACAGTCGCAAACGGGCCTGATCGTAGTGCTTTCTCTGGCGATGTCGTTTAACCTGACTTGCCTCACCCTTAACCTGATCTTGACGAACGATCTGCTGGAAGATGCCAACCTGGCGGCGACGGTTCTCGCCATGGACGCAGTCGCCGCCAACGTATTCGGCCTGTTTGCGCCGGTCGTTACCGGGTACATCGTGAAGGCGACTGGAAGCTTCGCGGCAGCTTTTTACATTCAGGGCTTCGTCGTAATCGCGGCCGCGGCGATTTGTTTTACGTTGACGCGGAAACCCATCCATGGCCCCATCCGTGGCGAGATGGCCGTACCGCTAGCAGCAAGTCATTAGCCGGCCTGTCGCGAAATTATGCAAGCGCCGTGATTGCCACCGGACGGAGATAAGCGTGTCGGCACAGGCCTAGCGCAATACTATTTATGTTCGGCTTGGCCGGACGCTTTGAGAGGAACCAACCCCTTGTCTTTACATGCTGAGAGTGAACCCGAATTCAGGGCGATGCCGTTGAGCTGCGATTCTCATTTTCATGTCTTCGGCCCCGCCGAGCGCTACAGCTACGGCTCTGACCTGCGCTACAAGCCGCCGGTGGCGCCCTTGGCGGAGCATCAAGCGTTGGCGCGATTGCTTGGCATTGAGCGCATGGTGTTCGTTCAGCCCAGCGCCTATGGCCGCAATAATGCCTGCATGCTCGACGCCATGCGCGAGGTCGGCCCGCAAAAATGCCGCGGCATTGTCGATGTCGATGAGAACGTTCCCGATGCCGAACTCGAGCGCCTGAATGCCTTGGGCGTGCGCGGAGTGCGCGTCAACGTCTCGCCGGTGCACAAACCGGAAGCGGGGCTGGCTGACAAGCTGATGCCGCGCATCAACACCTTGGCGGCGCGTTGCGCTGAAATCGGCTGGCACCTGGACTTTCTGTTGCCCGGCTGGCTGACCAACGAACTGATGGACACTCTCTGGAAATTGAAGCTCGACTTCACCTGCGCCCACATGGGAATGTTTTTGGCTCGCGATGGCGTGGGGCAGCCGGGATTCCAGAGATTTCTGGACCTGCTGAAACATGGGGCGGGACACTGCTACGCCAAGTTCACCGGCATCTATCGCATGTCGGTTGCTCCCGGTTTCACCGACGTTGCCCCGATGGCGCAAGCCCTGATCGAGGCAGCACCCGACCGGCTGATCTGGGGCAGCGACTTCCCGCATCTCTCGTTCGCCGACCGTGTCAGCTCGGTCGAGTTGTTCAACCTGCTGGGACGTTGGGCGCCCGATGACGAGACGCGGCGAAAAATCCTGGTATCGAACCCTCAACGGCTCTTTGGCTTCGCCTCCGAGCAGGAAGCAAAGGCCTGATCACAACCTCCCGGGCGTGTAAAGTTGAGCGCCAGCCCTGGAAGCTGGCGATCATCATTTTCCGGCTTCTTATCCGCCCTAAAAGAAGTACAGGCGTCCCGGATTATCGGCCAGCAATTTCTTGAGGTGCTCAGGCTGCGGCACCCAGTGCGCAATGCGGTTCAATGCGAGGCCATCGTCCTCGCGCCGGAAGCGCTCGATTCCCTCTCGCGTGCGTTTCTGGCCCGGAGCCGGAATCGTGTGCGGCCAATCGGAGCCCCAGAGCACGCGGTCCGGATTCGCCGAAACCATGGCCTCGACGTAGGCTTTGGCGTCGCTGTATCCCTCCAGCTCCGAGATACGATACGGCGCGGAGAGCTTCACGTACACTTTGCCGCTTTTCAACATGTCGAGCAGCACGGAAAGATTGGGTTGTTGCAGGCCTTTCTTGGCTTCAAGACGGCCGAAGTGATCGAACACGACCGGCACGGGCAGCGTGGGGATCACATCGCGGAGCGCCTCGATCATCGCCAGATTGGTATAGATCTGCACATGCCATTTGAGCGGGGCCACGGTTTCCGCGGCCTTGGTCAACAGGCCGATGAGAAGCTTCGGATCGTTGGTGCCGCCGGTCTCCACGTTCAGACGCACGCCGCGCATGCCTTGACGGTGCAGTTCCTCCAGCTCGGAGTACTTTATGTTCTCCGGCACCACGGCGATGCCGCGCGCCCGTTTTCCGAGCCGCTCAATCGCGTAAAGCGTGCTGCGATTGTCGGTTCCGTAGGGGCTCGGCGTAACGATCACCACCCGGTCCAGGTGCAGCACCTTGAGGTGGCGGGCTAGATCTTCGACCGGCGCATAGTCAGGCGTGTACAGGCGCTCGGGCGTCATAGGGAAGCGGTCCTTGGGACCGATGACATGCACGTGGCAATCGCAAGCGCCTTTCGGCACCTTAAAATCCGGTGGTGTATGTGCGACCGAGGCGCCGGACTTCTCTGCCTCTGCCGCGAGCTTTCGCGTCGCCATCATCGCAATCGCGAGCGCTGTCGTCGTACCGATAAACTGACGGCGGGTAGCCATGCTGTTTTTCCTTTCTTACTTGCCTGTCAAGTCGAACAGGGTTTTTGTTTCCATGTCGTCGCCATACCAAGCCGCAATGGCAGCTTCCCGTTTACCGATGTAGCGGGGCTTCCCGTTCTCCTGCACCATGGGCACATCGTGGCCGGGAATAACAATGCTGCCGGGACGGCGCTTCCAGATATTCCAAACCATATCGAGGGTGGCCGCGCTAACGGCGGGGTCATACGTCATGTCGGTCTTGCCCGAGACAAACTCGGCGCGGTTTTTGACGGCGTCGCCAGTGAAGATCACGTCGTGCTCGCGTCCTTGCATTACAAATATGAGGGAGCCGCGCGTGTGCCCTGGCGCCAAATGCGCCGTCATGCCGGGAAACGCTTCGTCGCCGTCGTTCACGGTCTTGAGCGTGGACAACTTCTGCAATTCGTGCGCATAGAGTTCCGGGACGGGCGTTTCGCCCCACGGCACATTGAGCGCCCACTCGAGTTCCTTCGCTCCAATCACGATCCGGGCATGGCGGAACAATGTCCAGTTGATCATGTGGTCGTGATGAGCGTGCGTCAGCAGCAGGTCGGTGACATCGGCTGGCTTGACGCCATGTTTGGCGAGCTGGTCAATGAGCAGGCGACGCATGCCGATCGAGCCGCCGTCAATCACCAGCACCCGGCCTCCACCACGAACCAGAGCGATCGTGCTCCAACCCAAGCCGGCGTGATAAACCGACCTGCCCGGAAAACCTTGCACGAGAATATCGATTTCGTAATGATCGAGTTTGATGGTCATCTTGCGTGTTCCCCTCCAATCCGATTCGAGCAGTTTCAGAACAGGTATATCCCGCTGCGAGACTGATCTAAGACCTTGCTTCATAATCCGACACCAGAGGAAACTGCGAATCTCCTCAGGGGCTAAAGCCCGCATTCTTATTGGCTCTGAACGACGCGGCTAAAGCTTTAGCCGCGCCCTTTCAAAGAACTATTTATGAAACGTCCACTAGCTCAACAGCCGCAGAGGCGGAATGCCTGCCTTTACCGCTTCTTCCTGTAACGGCGCAAGTTCATTGGCGCTGTAGGGGATGCCGTCCTTGCGCCGCTGTGTTTCCATTCGGGATTCAGGCTCACCCGCCACCAGAATTTCAGAGAAGCCCGCCGCCTTCGGAGAATCATGCACTCGCTGGACCAAGGTATCCATCCGATCACGGAACTCTTCCAGTGGCACGAACAGGTCTGGCCGAATCGCCATGAAAATATGTCCGACGTTCTGGGGACGATCATAAACCTTGTACTGGTCGCCAACCTCGCCGCCATAAGCGGCTCCGGTAAGCACGCCGCCGAAAATGTCCATCCACATGGCGATGCCGGACCCCTTCGGGCCGCCCACCGGTAGCAACACGCCTTCCAGCGCCTTTGCCGGATCGGTGGTTGGCTGACCCTCGGCGTCCAGCGCGTAGCCCAGGGGTATCGGCTCGCCTCGACGCAGCGCTTTGCGAATTTTCCCGCGGGCAACAACCGTCGTCGCCATGTCGAGCACGAAGGGACCCTGTTGTCCCCCGGGCACGCCAATCGCCAGTGGACTGGTTCCCAGCAGCGGAGTGCGCGAGCCCCATGGCGGCAGACCGGGCGAGGCGTTGGTGAAAACCATGCCGATCAAGCCGGCTTTGATCGCCTGCATCGCATAAGTCGCTGCCGTACCGAAGTGCGTGCTGCGGCGCACCCCGGCCATACCGACGCCGAAAGCGCGGGCCATCTCGATTGCTTCCGCCATGGCGCGGGTAGCCACCACAAAACCGAATCCGTCCTTTCCGTCTACGGCAGCCACCACCGGCGTTACGCGCTTCACCTCGATCTCGGGCCGCGCGTTGATCAACCCTCGCCGCAGGCGGTCCAGATAGCCTGGCAGACGCACGGCCCCGTGGGTGTCGACACCACGCAGGTCATTCACCACCAAACAACCAGCGATAATCCCGGCATCATCGCCGGGCACACCATTGGCAACGAGAAGCCGCTGCACAAATTCAAGCACCGCTTCCGCCGACGCATACACCAGGTCGCTTTTGGCTTTGGCGCCCCCTTGTTTAGTGCTTTCGGCTGCCGCTTCGCTCATTGTCGCCTCCTGGTAGTTTCCTGTCCCTGAAAGTTACTCCGCACCCTGCAAATCGAATAACGACCTTCACGGGAACCCTGCACCAAACCCGTTCCGCAGCCTGCTAACGGCCGCTCGCTGCCAACGGTGCGCCAAACTCGGCTTCCACAGGACCATGGACAGGCCGGCGGGTCATCGTCAGAATAACGGCCGCGCCGATCAACGCCAACACGCCGGCGATCACAAATGCGCTGTCAAATCTGCCGGTGGACTTGACGATGTACCCTGTGACAATGGGCGCGAACAGGCCGAACACGTTGCCCCCAAGAAGAAGCATGCCGAACACCGTGCCTGCCACCCTGGGATCTTCAATCAAATCATTGGTCAAGGCATACATGAACATCAGAACCGTGGTATTACACGACAGTACCACGGTAATAATCGCGATGATCGCAAACGAGCTATTCACCGTATTGATCAATAGAACCACGCTGGTGAGCAGCACGAAGAGCGCAACCTGATTTCGCCGCTTGCCCTGCTTGAGGCGCTCCGGAGTGAGTATCCGGTCGCTAACCTTGCCGAGGGTTATCTCGAACAGTCCGCCGATGAGGTAAGGGATGGCGGTGTAGATACCCGCCTTCATTAAATTCATTCCCCGAGCCTGCACCAGGTAGGAGGGGAGCCAGGCCAGAAAAAGGTACTGCATGTAATTCGCACAGCCCTGGGTTATGAACAATCCCCACATGCTCTTCTGACGCAACAGGGGAGCTACCGACTGCGCGAAGCTCATTTTGCGGACGGCACCGCTGGTAGCGGATGCTGGACCACCGTCCCGTCTCTCCACAATGTATTGCCGCTCGCTTTCGGGCAGCCATGAGCACGATTCCGGAGGTTGGAACCATTTCAGCCAGAGTGCGAACCAGACGAAACCGAGCGAACCAAAGATAATGAAGGACAGCCGCCAACCGGCGCGCAATACTACCCACGCAACGAGCGGCGTCGTCAGAGCGATGCTGACGAAAACGCCCGCGTGGAAAATGCCGGTGGCAAAGCCGCGCTCTTCGGCCGGAAACCACTGCCGCACGACTTTATTGCACATCGGGAAGCAGTTTGCTTCGCCCACCCCAAGCCCGAGGCGCGCCAAAATCATGCTTGCGAAGTTCGTCACCGCTCCCGTCAGCATTGCCGCCGCCGACCATATGAAGATGGCGATCGCGCCGACATGCCGTGCGCCGAATCGATCCGCCAACCACCCCGACGGAAGCAGGCAGGCCGCGTACGTCCACAGGTAGCCGGCGAATATCCAGCCCATGGTAGCGGCGTCCCAGTGAAAGTGCTTGGCGATGACCGGGGCAGCGATCGACAGGTTCACCCGGTCAATGTAGTTGATGACTACATTGAAAAACAGGAAGCCCACGATCCAGAACCGCTTTCCGTGCAGCAGCGAGACGGGCTTGGTCGGTGACATACTTTGCCGCTCCTCTCCGAGAACCAAAAAATGCGCACCCACGGAACGTGCCGGGGCCCCAGGCTACGCCTTCGGCTTTTTCTTGGCGATGATTGCTTCCAACTCCTCCACCGGAGCGTCGCGGTTAATGGCTTTCTCCATTCCTTCCTCGACCTCGACCATGACCTTCAGGTTCTCCATCACCTTGCCCAGTAACTCCAGCGGGATCACCACCGCGCCATCTTCGTCGGCAATGATGATGTCGCCGGGATTCACCTTCACGCCGCCGAGATTGAGCGGGACATTATGCCCCACGACGGAATATCCTTTGGGCTTATCCATGGGGCATGTGCCCATGGACCACACCGGCTGCCCCACCTGCCGCCATCCCGCCACGTCCCGTGTGCCGCCGTAGACCACGTTGCCAACAATTCCCTGGCGCTTCGAGCAATTCCCCTGGTTGTCTCCGCTGAAATGCTCCCTCTGGCCCTGAGCGTCCACCACTAGAACAGAACCGGGCGACGAGGCGCGGATGGCCCGGTACATAGTCAGTTTGGGCGCGCCCGGCGCAGGTTTACCGAACAAAATGGTACTGGCCGGGCCGACAATCCTGGTGTCTTCAAAACTCCTCAACGGGTGAACCCCTATGATTCCGTTACCGCCCGCGATGCCCGCCATGGCCAGAGCGTCGGCCACCATTCCGGTGCTGAAACGCTTCAGGGCTTCCATCGCTTCGTTGGATACTGCACGCACATGAGCCATTTGCTTGCTCCTCCTGTGAAACCTTTCCCCGCGTTGTTCGGCGCATTTTACGCAGCCTGCTGCGCCCCGGCTATGCCGGCGCGGCCAACTCCTTCATATTCACAATCGCCTTCTCGTTTGCGATTCTGCCTTCGATAAGGATGGAGTTGATGTTCTGGCAGGCATCGCGAACCACGGCTTCGATTGCCTCGTTGGTTCCTCCGCCGTTGTGCGGACTCAGCACGACTCGTTCTATTTTCGCCAGCGGATGGTGCTGATCGATCGGTTCGGTTTCATAGACGTCGATGCCCGCGCCGAGCAGGTGTCCCGACTCCAATACCCTGACCAGCGCTTTTTCGTCGACCAGAGAGCCGCGACTGGTGTTGATCAGGATGGCGGTCGGCTTCATGGTTCGCAAACGTTCTTCGTTCATCAGGTGCCGGGTCTGGTCGGTCAGAGGAGCGTGCAGGCTAACCACATCCGACTCTCTCAGCAGAGCATCCAGGCCGGCGAATCGCACGCCCAGTTTCTCTTCCTGTTCGGCCGGCAGGTGAAATACGTCGTAATAAGATATTTCACACTGGAAGCCTCGCAGCAGCGCGACCACCTGGCGTCCAATATTTCCCAACCCGATGATTCCGACCTTCTTGTAAGAGAGCTCATAGCAGGTGTCTCTCAAGACAGCCTTCAGCCACAGCCCTTCGCCGACCAGTTTGCCGTGAGCCGTGGTGATGTGCTTGCACACGGCGAGCATCAACATGACGGCGTATTCCGCCACCGACCGCGAATTCTGCCCCGCCCCCGAGTAACCGACCGGGATACCGCGCTTCGTGGCTTCGTCAATCGCGATGTTGTTGACCCCGGCGCCGTACTTCTGAATCATGATGCACTTCGGCGCCCGGGCAAGCAGCTCCTTCGAAACCCCCTTGGTCGAGGTGATCAGCACATCGGCCGTCGCAATGTGTTCTTCGACATCGGAGTCCTTGTCGTAGAAGAAGATCTCCGCCTCGGGGGTCAAGTACTTACGGCTCAGCAATCTCGTTTTGGGCGAGATCTTATCCACCACCAGCACTTTCTTTTTTGCGCCCACAGTCGCCGTCCTCCTCTTTACGCCTGTTGACCGCTGGCCTGAATCTGGCTTTCGCGGGCAGTCTTGATGGCCTTCTCGAAATTCTTGCGAATAATGTTAATGTCATGTCCCAGCGTGATGATCCCGGCTTTTTTCTTCCACGACGCCACATCTTCGGCAAAGTCTTTCGCCGTCGGATCGAGGTTGACGGAGATGCACTTGCCCCGGCTTCGGGCGGTGTCGAATATCTTCGCCTCCAGCGCGAGAACCGAAGGATGATTTTTCTGCCCGGTCACACCCAGCGAATTCGCCAGGTCTCCTCTTCCGCTGCCCACCATGTCGATGCCCTCGACGCCGAGGATTGCCGCGATGTTCTCGGCCGCCTGTTTGCTCTCGATCTGCACACCCAGCATGACTTCCTCGTTCGAAAACTTCCTGTAATCGGCGCCGCTCATTCCGCCGTAACCGGCGACTCTGGACGCGCCGAAAATTCCCCGGTCCCCGATCGGAGCGAACCTGACGACGTCGACCACCGCCTTTGCTTTTTCAGCCGTCGATACGTCGGGCACGTAGACTCCGACGGCTCCCGCTTCCAGCACGCTGTTGATCATGAATGGATCGTTATCGACCCTGACCATGGGAGCCACGCCGCATAATTCCGCGGCCCTGATCATGTTGATGATCGTCGGCAGGTCAAAACCGTTATGGCTGACATCGATGCGGACAAAATCAAACCCGGCGTAGCCGGCGAACTCCACCATCATGGGCGACGGGACGCCGATGTACAAACCAAATGCATTCTTTCCACTCTTGATCGCTTCTCTGACTGGATTCTTCTTCGGTTGCATGACAAACCCCTTTCCTCTGGTGAAACTTTACGAACACATACGGGCGACAGCGCAGTCGAGACGCCGTTGCCAATGACGGAGGTGCGTGGATTACACCCCGCAGTGTACGAACCCCGGCTGGGCAGGTCAAATTATTAGACCTGGTCCGCCAGACGTCAAAAGATTCCGCCGTTTTTGGTTGCGAAAAGGAGTGTTGCGAAGACAAAGCGTAGAATGGAGCGATTCCGGCCGTGCCGGTGCCACGCCGCCGTTGAATATTCAGAACAAGCAGAGCTGGAGTGGTTCGGGCTCCGCCAACTGGGCGAGTTCTTCAAAGAATCTCAAAGGAGAAAACCGATGACCCGAGTTGTCCTGGCAGTGGCGATGATCGTGTTGGTTGGAAGCGCGCTTCCAGCCGAGCTAACCGCCGCACCAAAAACCGACCAAGTGCGCGCCGAAGGCTGTGTGGAGGCGGGTGTCGAGGCTGGTTGCCTGGTCGTGAAGGACGTGAAGAGCGGCACACTCTATAACCTCAGGATCAAGGGGCCGCGTCCCCAGGTGGGAGAAGGAATTGATTTTGTCGGTGTGCCGTTCGACGGAGTGTCGATCTGCATGCAGGGCATCATCCTGGACGTGAGCAAATGGACGCGGAAGGAGTCTCTGAAATGCACCCAGGGTGAGGCGCCAAAGAAATAACATCAGGCTGAACTGGCAACGCTCTTAGCTGCCCTTCCTGCACAGAAACAGGTTCATGGCCTTGAGGCTCATGACGATTTCCTTGTCCTGGTTGAACACCTCGATTTGGCTGCGGACGAATCCCCTGTCGGGTTTGGAAGTGGAACGCCGGGCTTCGAGAATGGTCACGCGGATCGAGAGCGTGTCTCCGGGCCTCACCGGCCGCGTCCAGCGCAGTTCGTCAACCCCCGGAGATCCCAGACTCGCAACCTTGGAAACGTAGTGATCGGCATAGAGCCGCATCATGAGCGAGCAGGTGTGCCAGCCGCTGGCGATCAAACCGCCGTAAAACCCCCGGGCAGCTCTGATGGGATCTATATGGAACTCCTGCGGGTCAAATCGCTTGGCAAATTCGATGACCGCGTCTTCGGCGACGGTGATACTCCCGTATTCGCCGACGAAGCCGGGCCGATAGTCCTCAAAATATCTGTCCGTGATCGGAGCAGGAAAATCTGAAGTGTTCATCAGTTTATTGTTTCAACCGGAATTTCTTTTTTGACTTCGACTATCTCTTCCCAAAAAGTCCCGGTGCCCTGCTACTCGCCGGACGCGGGTTTGAGTCGCTTGAAGTTGCTCTCCTTGGCGCGCTCAAGTTGCGCCGGAAGCTGGAGTTCCCAATCGAAATAAGCGTTCGCCGCCTGCTTGAATTCGGGGCTCATTGGTTCGAACTGGCCCCACAGGAACGGCTGCCGGAAGATATCGTCGGTCTTTGTCGCCAGGTTTTCGAAACCCGGCGTGAGCGGCAGGTTCGCCTTGCGCCAGGCCGCGTTGCCGCCTTCGAGGATGCTGACCGGTTTGCCTGAGAACTTCGCCAGATCACGCGCGCTAAGCGCAACCAGCGCCGAGTCGTCGCCCGTGACCACAAGGCTGGACGACTGCGGGAACGCCCCGAGACTTTCCTCCAGCCGCGAGCGAATGGCAAACCACGCACCCGGAATGTGTCCCCGCTTGTAACTGAGACTGTCGGCTACGTCGATCACGGTAACCTTCTTTGTCTGCAGCGACGCATTCAGCTCGGCACTCCCGATTCGCGGGAGCTTAATCTGGTCGAGGCCGGGAACAACCGGTTTATAGTCGCCCGATACCAGACTTGCGCCTTCGAACGGATTCGCCAGTACATAGGTTTCCGGCCAATCTGCCTGTACCATCCAGGACGCAGTCATCAGCGCCCGAACCATGTAATTGTCAATCAGCACGACTCTGGCGTTGCTTGTCGCTGCGTACTTGTCCATTCCCTGCACTAGCTGCACGCCCCAGCCGTAGGTCGAGTCGGGACGATGGCCGGCGCGATACTCATCCGGCGTGCGCAGGTCGATGATGTAGAGGCTGCGATCCTTATCAGCTTTGAATACCTCAAGCTGCTTGGAGTCGATTGTTTTCACTCCGAACCGGTCCGCCACCTTCTGCGCCGTTTGCAGCGCTTTTTGAAGATTGGTTCCCCATGGTTCCGGAGCGTGCCGGGTCGATCCGTGTTCGAGCTGGAAGCCGGCCATCTGCCAGGCCATTGTGCCGCCGCGCATGGCGGCGACCTTGTTAGGTATCCCCGCATTGATTAACGTCTGCGCACCGATAAGGCTGCGGGTGCGTCCGGCGCAATTTACCACGACCAGTGTGTCGGGATTGACTCCAAGCTGGAAGAAGCGGAAGACGAGTTCAGACACGGGCACATTGATTGAACCCGGTATGTTCATGTTGACATACTCGTTCGCCGGGCGGCTGTCCAGGATCAGCACCTTTTCCCCCGCGGCTATTCGCTTCTGCACTTCTTCCGGCGTCATCGTCGGGGGTTCGTAATTGACGGTGATCCACTCGCCGAAGGCTTTGCCGGCCACGCTCATGCCGCTGAAGATTTCGTAACCCGCCTTCTTCCATGCGGGATAGCCGCCATCGAGAATTGCAACATTGGTATAGCCAAGTTCTTTCAGTTTTGCGGCTGCTCGTTCGGACATGCCTTCTCCCCCATCGGTCAACACGATACGGGTAGATTTGCGCGGCAGCATCCTGAAAACACTGAGTTCCAGCTTGCTCAAAGGCATGTTGACCGCGTAAAGAAGATGGGCTTCGCCGAAAATACCCTCTTCTCGCGGGTCTATGATGGCGAGCTCTTTTCCGTCAGCCTCCATTGTCTTCAGCGCCGTGGCGCTGATGCGCACAAAGGAAGAGCCGGCGGCAAACGCGGTTGTTGCGATGATCATCGTGGCTATCAATGCTACCGCAAACCAAAGCTTCGTCGTCATAGGGCGTTCCTTTCTTCAGTTCACATAACGAATCGCTCGTCTCATCTGAAGAGCATGCTTTCGGCAAGTAGAGCCCGCGAATATCGGTATCAACAATCGATACACTTCGGGCGGCGGCTTGGATGTGACCGGCGTAACAGGAGACAGTGAGCGCCAAGCAACCAAAGCTTCGCCTGCTCGGCCTGGTGTTCGTCACGTCTGGCGGCCGGTGGCACACCGATGAGCGTCAATCGACGGGCTCACTCCTGCAACTCCTTCTGCAGCGTTTTTACAAAGGCGTCCAGGGCGGGTGAAATCCATTTATCCCGGTGCCAGATTACTTGCGTCGAAATATCCATTGGAGGGCCGCTCCAGCGTAATGCCGTCAGTCGATCCTCACGGAGTTCGGCGGCCACGACAATCTCAGGCAGCAGCGCAACCCCCATGCCCAGCGCCGCGCAGCTTTTGATCGCTTCCACACTGGTAAACTCCGTCGTGTTTTTCGGGCGAATGCCTCGCAGCGAGAGCAGGTCGTCGAGTTTCTTCCGGTAGGCGCAGCCAGCTTCGGTCAGGAGCATCGTCTGACCCTTCAGGTCTTCGGGCGTCACCTTTGCCTTGGCCGCCAGCGGATGCGACGGGCCAGTAACGAAGATGACCCGCTCGGTTCGCAGGTGGATACTTGATAGCCGCTCGTTTGCAATTTCGTCCGCCATCCGAATCGTCACATCCAACTGGCCTGTCTCCAGAGGGTCGACCAGGTTCGCATCCTCGTAGGGGCGAAAGATCAACTCAACATCCGGATACTGTTTGCGGAACTTGCGGAGTACCCGCGGCAGGCGATAGGTGAGCACCGATTCCGGCGCGCCCACTCGCAGCGGGCCGGATGGCGCGGAGCCGCTCGACACGGCATGTTTTGCTTCCGTAAGCGTGACCAGCACTTTTTCCGCGTAGGGCAGCAGGCGCTTTCCGGCCTCAGTCAGCACCACCCGCTTTGCCAGGCGATCGAACAATTGTGTCCCGAGTTCTTCCTCTAGCGAGTGGATCTGTCCGGTGACGTTCGACTGAACACAGTGCACTCGCTCGGCAGTCCGCGTAAAGTTCAACTCCTCCGCTAACGTACGGAAAATCTCGAGTTGCCGCACTTCCATTACAATCTCCTATAATGATGACTATAATCATTATAATCTATTGGACTGATAGATGTCTATTAGGCACTATCAAGGTGGAGCAGAAAGGTGAAACTCCATGTTGTGCACGCGATCCGCTACCGGCAATTCGCGACGGCGAACAACTCCGGTTCGTCAGACTGCCCTTCCTGGAATCGAAAGTTCGGGAGCCGGCAGGCGAGGTGCGTGCGCTTCGCGGAAATGGCGAACAAAATGAGCAAATCTCTAAAAGACAAGCTTACTGCTGCGATCGGCCCATTGCTGCGCTCTGAGCGCCGCGGCCGCAGAACTCAGGGAGGAGGCCCCATGAAGAACGAATCCGTCACTCTCGCCGTTATCGACTCTTGTGCCCAGGAAGAAACTAACACGCGCTTAGCTTCGGTCGAAGCAGTAGGTCGTGCTCTCGGCTACACGGAAAAAGAACTGCTTCTTGCCGGTGACGTGCTCAATCGACTTGTGTGGAGGTATCCGGTTAGCAACGGCCGTGAGAAGACTCTCGAAGCCAAGGCCCACAAAGCCGCATAAGACCAATTGCCAACAGCCGAGTGCCAGCAACGGGAGGCGACATCCGCCGCTTCCCGTTGCTGCACCACGCGCCAAGACTGCCGGACGGCAGCATCTCCGCCCCAATCCGGAAATAGACCGCCTCGACAGCCTCATGGGCAAGGCGTTATCGCAAGCGGGTTATCGCCAGAAGGTTTTCCTGATGACCAAGATAGACGGCCGTAATCGGGCTGTCCACATCACTTAGCGCCTCGCTCGTTGCTTCGACGCATTTTCCCGCAGCGTGCCAGGACTCAACGACATTCCCCGGGTTGTTGAGCGGACTTGGTGTGGTTTAGCAGGCCGCCGCTCAACACAATCGCCTGCTGCCGCGAAGTCAACCCGCACTTCGTGGTGAAGTCATATTGCTGGGTGATGTTCCTTATGGCAACGAGATTCCCGCTCAGAGCCTGGCGTACGTCTTCGATCACCAGTTCGTCGTCGGAATTGATTCTGTCGTAATCAAGGTCAGCCGTGAACATCAGCGGCACGATTCCGAAGTTGATCAGGTTGGCCAAGTGAATGCGCTCGATACTCTTGGCGATCACCGCTCGAACGCCCAGAAACATTGGACAACTGGCCGCATGTTCACGCGACGAGCCCTGCCCGTAGCTGCGCCCGGCAACAATGATAGAGGCCAGCCGGCGCTCACAATTCGCCTGGCAATTGCGCGGGAAGTCCGGATCGACGTCGCGAAACACGAACTCGCTGTATTTGGCGATGTTCGAGCGGTACTTCATCAGGGATCCGCCAGGAAGGATGTGATCCGTGGTGATCGCATCACCGGCCTTCAGAACGACACAGCCGGTCAGGGTTGGCGGCAGCGGATCGTTGAAAGGCGGGGGACCGATGTTCGGGCCACGCACGATCTGCCGCGCGCCGGCGGGCTCGACGATCATGCTGTCATCGATATGGAATGCCGGCGTCTGGATCTCGGGGTATGCCATGCCGAGGTCGCGCGGATCGGTCAGCTTGCCGGTCAGTGCTGCAGCCACTGCCGCCTCCGGACTGACGAGATAGATTTGCGCGTCTTTGGTGCCGCTGCGGCCTTCGAAGTTCCGGTTATTGGTGCGCACCGAAACGGCTCCGCTCTTGGGCGCCTGCCCGGATCCAAAGCAGAAACCGCAAGTGGTTTCCAGAATGCGAGCTCCGGCATCGATCAGGCTGTTCAGCGCCCCATTGCGGGCAATCATCTGCAATACCTGGCGGCTGCCGGGAGCTACGCCAAAGCTCACTTCCTGGTTGACCCTACGGCCCTGAAGCATGGCGGCGACCATCATCAGGTCGCGATACGATGAATTGGTGCAACTGCCGATGAGCACCTGGTCGACCTTCATACCAGCCAGTTCGCGCAACTTGTGAACATTGCCCGGCGAATGGGGAGCGGCGACATTCGGTTCAATGTGGCCAAGATCGATTTCGATCACTCGGTCATAGGCGGCGTTTTCATCAGGCAGAAACTCCGCCCATTGCGCCTCGCGCTGCTGCGCGACGAAAAACCTCCGAGTCATCTCATCGCTGGGAAACAGCGAAGTTGTGACGCCAAGTTCGGCCCCCATATTGGTGACCGTGGCGCGCTCGGGCACCGTAAGAGCGGCGAGTGCAGGGCCGCCGTACTCAATTATGGTTCCGGCGTTTCCCGTGGTGCCCAGAAGCTTCAGGACTTCCAGACTAATGTCCTTGGCGGTACACCAGGGCTGCAATCTGCCGGTGAGATTGATTCTGATTACTTTCGGGTAAGTCAAATAAAACGGGCCGCCGCCGGTTGCGACGGCGCCGTCCAGTGCACCGGCCCCGATCGCGAGCATGCCGACCGCCCCACATGTCGGCGTATGACTATCGGTGCCCAGCAACGTCCACCCGGGACGGCTGAACCTCTCCAGGTGCACCTGGTGGCAAATCCCGTTGCCGGCCTTGGAATACTTCGCTCCGAATTTCGAGGCAGCGGTCTGAAGATAACAATGGTCGTCAGCGTTCTCGAAACCATCCTGAAGCGTTTGATGGTCTATATAAACAACCGTCAGCTTGGTTTGCACAGCGGACATGCCGATGGCTTCAAATTGCAGAAACGCCATCGTTCCCTGGGTATCGTTGAGCAGCGTCTGGTCTATGTTGATTCCCACTTCCCTGCCCGCCAGCATTTCACCCGCGGCGAGATGCTGCGCAATAATTTTTTCGACTAGGTTCCTGGCCAAGGTTCTGCTCCCTTCAGATTGGGTAAGAAAGCAGCGCGGACCATGTTCGCATGCGCTGTCTTCCCGGGCTCGATTGGGTCAGTCGTTCGCGCTGCGCCCGAGCGCTTGCACTTTGTATCGCTCATCGAGGCTGGTCATTGCCGCCAAACCAGTGACTTCATTGCGTTCCTTCATGGTGATCATCAGATCTTCGCAATCCGAAGTCGTTCCGGCCGCCTGAAGATGTCGCAGCAATTTTTGCGTGCCTTTCACGGCTGCTTTCAGCGGGGCATTGGCGTAGAGAACAATTTTGAACCCTATATCCTGCAGAGCCTGATTGTTCAGCAGCGGAGTCTTTCCACCCTCGACCATGTTCACCAGCGTAGGAAGTTTGATCTGCCGGGTAATCTGACGCATCTGTTCGATCGTGGTCGGCGCTTCAATGAAGATCACGTCAGCACCGGCCTCCGCATAGAGGGCGCCTCGTTCCATGGCATCTTCAAAGCCGTTGATGGCAATGGCGTCCGTTCTTGCGATCAACACCAAGTCCGGGTCGAGGCTGGCATCTTTCGCAGCTTTGATCTTGCTGACCATCTCCTCTTTGCCAATGACAGCTTTGCCGGCGAAGTGACCGCAGCGTTTCGGCAACTGCTGATCTTCCAACTGAAGTGCGGCGGCGCCGATAGCCGAGAATTCTCTTACTGTTCTGTAGACGTTCAGAGCGTTGCCATAGCCATTATCAATATCAACGACGACGGGCAGCGCAACCGCATCGTTCATCCTTTTGACGGTTTCCAGAATCTCCGTCATTGTAGCCAAGCCCAGATCGGGCAGGCCAAACTGCATGTTGGCAATGCCGGCGCCAGTGGCATAGACGACTTTGAAGCCAGCCAGTTCAACCAGCCGAGCCAGAAGAGCGCTGGACGCGCCCGGAGCCACTACGATTTCCTTACCGTCAAGCAGAGTTTTCAGTTGCTGCGACTTCTTCATGGAAGCAGTCCTTTCCCCCGTATGAGAGGAACGCCGTTGCAACACGGCTCGTTCTGATTAGATTCTACCCGCCGCCCTCGTTTGCAGCGCTTGCACGTCGAGTTCGATCGGCTTTAGCTCCGGGATCACAAACAGGATCGTGCACGCCGCGCCCAGCGCCATACACCCTCCCGTAGCCAGCGCCATCCTGAAGCCTCCCGTGCTTTTGACGATCATACCGGTGACAATCGGCGAAAGTACTCCGGCGAAGGCGCCACAGGTATTGGCGATACCGCTCAGCGAGCCTGCCATCTTGCGCGGAGCCGTCTCCGTCAGCATGGTGAAGTAGTGGCCGCCGGCCCCAGCCTGCACACCGACGCAGAAGATGAGCAGGTAGGCGGCAAGCATCGCATCGTGAACGAAACCGGCAATGATGACCGTCGCGGCGCAAAGCTGCAGGCTAACCTGAACACCCTTGCGCGCAACCGTCACATTGATCCCTTTGCGGACAAGCCAATCCGAGAAATAGCCCATCACAACCTGCGTGCCACAACCTGCCAGCCATGGCAAAGCTGCAAAGATGCCCATTTTAATGATGGAGAATCCTCTCTCCAAAACCAGGTATCCCGGAAGCCAGGTAATGAACAGATAGGTCAGATAGTCCATGCAGAATTTCGTAATGCACAAACCTATCGTGGTCCGATTCAACAGGAACAGCTTCCAGGGAATAGCCTGTCGCGACTGGGCCTTCGGAGAATCCTGCGCCGCGTCTCTGTAGGCGCAATACCAGAACGCGCACCAGAGCAGACTGCCAATGCCAGTAATAAAGAACGCGTTACGCCAGCCCCATCGGGCCAGCAGGAAGGCCATGAGCAGCGGCGTCATGGCATAACTGAAACGCAGACTGGCCTGATACCAGCCTACTGCCATGCCTCTTTCCTTGGAGTCGAAGTTATCGACCACCACCTTGTTGCACGTGGGAATAGCCGCCGCCTCACCGGCGCCAACCCCCACCCGGCACAGGACCATGGTCAAGAAGTTCGGCGCCAGACCGGTGGCTGCCGATGCTGCCGACCACAGGGCGGCGGACCATCCCAACACTTTTTTGGCGCCGAACATGTCTGCTAAACGCCCGGCGGGAAATTGCAACAAGGTGTAGGGCCAGAAGAAGGCGGATAAGATAACGCCCATTAGCGCCGGGTCTAATCGGAACTGCTTGATGATCATCGGCGCCGCCGATGAAATGCTGACCCTGTCGATTCCATTGATGAATACGCCGCTGGCCAGCAATAGAATGACTAGTGGTTTCCGCAACTTGGGACTCATGACATCTCCTGGTGGCAGCATTGTGCTACTCATGTTTTGGTGAAGCAATGGAAATCTGCGCGTCAGGCGAGGGCGGTTTGGACCTCTTCCTCGAAGCGGGCGATCACCTCGTGGTTGAGGTGAATGTGTAACTAACGTTCTCGCTTTCATTGAAGGGACGAAATACCAACGTGACACCAGCGTTCATCGAAGCCGAGCATGGTACGCCGCTCGGGTTGAGATGACCGCTCCGGTCGACACAATGCAGATCGTGTGATTCAGGAGGCAGCTCGGAACTGCCGAACCTGCCACGGTCTTAAAAAACATGGAACCGCATCCAAGTGTTCGATGTGAAATGATCTCAGGCGGCGCTCGCGACACGTCGCTGCCAAATCCGCTCAGGACAGGAATGTTGTGCGATCCAACACGCTTCCGGTTATTCTCCCGACAGGACTGCGACTCCTCTCTCCTTACGAGCCTTGACTGCGCTGTCTGCGCCCTCTTTGGTGAGTTCTTCAAGGTTCTGGCCCTTAGGCTCAATCCCAAACCAAATCGTGGCCAAGCCCATGATCACGTTCCCTGCTGCCAGGAAGAACCACATTCCCGCGATGTGGCCGCCTCCCACGAAAAGGCCTACGGCGTACGCACCGATTGCGCCGCCAATGCGCCCCAGACCCATCGAAGTCGAGGCCCCCAGCACGCGGATGTGGAGCGGGAAAACCTCTGGCGTATAGATCGTGGCGCCGCACACGCCTATTTCACTGAAAAGCCTGGAGAGGGCGGCAATCAAGAACATCTGGCTTGCAGTCTTGGCCCCAATCGCGAAGCAAAGTGCAATGCCTGCCAATGTGAAACCCCAAACTATGAAGACCTTCCGGCCAACCTTCTCACTTAAGAAGTACACCACGAAGCGTCCTGCAATGGAGAGCATGGAGATGTACAGCATGTAGGTGACCGCTTGCTTGAGGGTCGACCCGTACAATTGCATAAAAAGCTTCGGCAACCACATGTTTAATGCCCACGCACCCATCTGGGGCAATATCCAAAGCAGCCAGGTGTGAATCGTGCGGCGGCGCATTTGCGGCGCGAACAGGTCACGGAAAACCGCAGTGGGAAGCATCGGCAGCGGCGGTTCGTTGGCCACCGCAATCCGGGAGCGTTCGATCGCCTCATCTGAAATCTGCAGGTAGTGGAGCGCCTGCCTGGCCTCGGCAAAGCGACCGCGATTGGCCAGCCACCGGGGAGATTCCGGCACGTTACGACGGATCCAGAAGGTGAGCAAGGCCGGCGCCACGAATACAAAGAACAGTCCCCGCCAACCCCATTTCGGAAGAACAAAGAGCGAGATTGCAGAGACGAGGAAAGTCGATATTGGCCATGCGATCGGCATGGCGCCTGTGGAATAGCCCCGAATGCGAGCGGGAGCGAATTCAGCCAGAATGGAGGCATCGACGGGTACCGCACCGCCGATTCCCAACCCGGCAAGGAAGCGCGCACCGATGAGAAAACCTATACTGGTTGCGAAACCGCCAATACCGGAAAAAACGGAGAACATCAGGAGAGTCAAGGTGAAAGCAACTTTGCGGCCCGCCTTGTCGGCAATCCACCCCCAGACGATGGATCCGATGGTCATGCCGACCAAAGAGCACGAGGCCAACAAGCCCAGAGTCTCCGGCCTGGCGTTGAACTCCTTGCCGATGCCCGGCATGACAAATGCCAACATATAGGCGTCGCCGGCATCGAACAGGGATGCCAAGGCAGTGATTACGATCACCCCGATCAAAGGTCGGGTTATCGGCGATTGATCGATCGCGTGGCCGACAGTCCGGTAAGTGAGCGTTTCGCCGCCTTGTTTCTCCTGCTGCATAGATTTGCCCCTTCGTTTGAAATCACACTTAATCCAGAGAAATCTATTGAATCAATCATGAATTCAGAGCCCTGGCTGACGTATTCAAAGCATCGAGGAGTCCCCCGTGGGAACTCCTCGGCTCAAGTCGAAACAAGAGGCAGAGGTCCTAATCCGGAATGATCGGCAGCAGCAGATACGATCCCCACTGGCCTCCGGCGTACAGCTTTACCTTGCCACCAAACACGTCCGCAGGGCGGTTGTCCGCATCATTGTGCGTCATGCCGCCTGTGCCCCGCGTGCCGTAGTAGAACTTCTTGCCGAACTCGTCCAGCTCGCCTTCATATTCGTAGTCCTTACCACGAACCGAGAGCGCCACGCGCCAACCCGCCGGCACGACGATGCAGCTTGGGACGATTTCGACGTCGCACTCGTATACCTCGCCCGGGGCCGGCGGCTCCACTCGGTCGTGCGGATGATACGGACGGTACGGCAGGGTGCGCGCCGGATCAAGCCGGCGATGCGATACCCGCAGCCAGCCGTTGGCGATCGGCGTGTTCGGGTCGGTCGAGCCAAAGAAGGTCAGCTCCTTGCCCTGCGGGTCGAAGACGCGCACGATCAGAAACAGATCGGCATCCTTAGTCGAGGACGAAATGAACAGCTTGGCCGCGATCGGCCCCGTGATCTCAGTAGCCTTCTGCATCGGCGGCATCGAGAAGGTCAGCCCGCTGCCCAGAGCGTCATATTCGATCCCTGCGCCCTTCCCGACAGGAGTGGAGCTGAGAGCCATGTTGGCCGGATCAAGATAGAACTTGGTCCACTGCGTCCGCGCCAGCGGCCACTCGTTTTCCGCACGCAGGATAAACTTCTCCCCGGGATGGCGAATGTTGAGCTGCACGCGCGGCTGTTCGCGCTCCCAGCCGTTGTCGATTCCCTTGAGAAAAAAGTCGAAGAAGCGCTTTTGCAGGGCCAGCCCGTAGCGGGCTGAGAAAAGCGACCAATGGGAATCTCCGTGCGCCTCCAGCCATTTCTGCTTTGAGCCCGCCTCGATGAAGCCGTTGAAGTTGCCACGCGGGTGAATGCCCTGGCCGCCCCAGTTGGCGCAGGTCAGCAGCGGCACCGTAACCTGCGGGAGATCGGCGCTACGCGCGCGATGCCACTCGTCGCACAGAGGGTGCTTCTTGATTTCCTCATAGATGTTGATGCGATTCTTGGCCAGTTCCTCGTCGGAGAGAGTGATCGGACCGGCGATGGACTCGCCGGTATTCGGGTTTTTCTTGGCCCGTTCTCCGCGCCCATACTGCACGTGCGCTACCTGCGTCTTCGCCCAGCGCTCCTGGAACTGCGATAGAATCCCGCCGTGGTAAAGGGAATCGCGGTAATAGTCGTTGCGCCCTTCCCAGGGGATGATCGCGGTCAAATGCGGCGGGTGCTTGGCCGCCACTCGCCACTGATTGTAGGCATAATAAGAAATTCCCAGCATGCCTACCTTGCCGTTGCTCCACGGCTGCATCCCCGCCCACTCGATGCAAATATAGAGGTCGTCGATTTCTCTCGGCGACATGGGTTCCATGAAGCCTTCGGAGCAGCCGGCCCCGCGCGAATCCACGCGGATCACCACGTAACCATGTGGCACCCAACGTTCCGGATCGGTGGTCTCCCAGTTCTGATATTTGTTGGTCGAGCCCTCCAGGATATCCGGATGATCGGTGACCATCTTTTCCCATTGCATGGGATAGCCTTCCTGGTAAGAGAGACCCTTGGCGTAGATACCGTAGGTGAGAATCACCGGGTACTGCCCATCCGCGATCGGGCGGTAGACATCGGCCCGCATGACGACTCCGTCGTCCATGCGAATGGGCGTGTTCCAGTCGATCCGCATCCCGTCGCGCACCTCGCTTCGCATCTTCAGTTCAGGCACCTGTGTTGCTTGGTTCATTACCGGCCGCTCCTCCCATGAGCGGAATTTCTGGACTCAACTGCATGGATTCCGCCGCGAGCGGCCGGGCGGAACGGGTTAACTCGTCCCCAGCATCGTGATGCGGTTCCAAAGACGGCCAATCTTCTCGATTTCGACGGCGACCTCATCGCCGTCTGTGAGATAGCGCGGCGGGTTCATCCCTTCGGCAACTCCCGTTGGGGTTCCGGTCGTGATGATGTCGCCTGGTTCCAGTGTCATCCCCGCGCTGATATCGGCAATCAGCTTTCGGATGCCGAAGATCATGTCATGCGTACTCGCGGATTGCCGCATCTCGCCATTCACGGTCGTACGAATCTGGAGCTGTTGTGGGTCGGCGATCTCGTCGCGCGTCACGATCCAGGGACCGCAAGGCGAGTAAGTATCGGCGGACTTCCCTTTAAACCATTGGTTGTGCTGCATCTGCACTTCCCGGGCGCTGATGTCGTTGAGAATCGTGTAGCCGAATACGCAATCGAGGGCGCGATCGGGTGCTACCCCTCGGCACTTTTCGCCGATAACGAGCGCCAGCTCGCCTTCATAGTCGAGCTTCCGGGTAAAGCCGGGATCGAGCAGAATGGCGCCGCCGGCGCCAACCAACGACGTATGTGCCTTGGTAAACCATATGGGAAATTTTGGAGTATCGATTTTAGCGACTCCCTCGCCCTTCGCGGCATCCTTGAGATGTTCCACGTAGTTCCTGCCGACGCACAACAGATTCTTCGGCGGATGGAGGATCGGCGGAAGCCACCGGACCTGGGGATCCGCCACCGCTGCTGCTGAGAGCAGCTTCCGCTCCTCCTGAGTCAAGGGCCTGCGAATCAGAGACAAAACGTCGCCGGCATCCTGCCGGCCGGGAAGTTGCCGCACCGGAGCAATTCGGTCGCCCAGCACAAGCGCAGCCGACGAAGAGTCGTTCCAGCCAATCGTTGCGAGAATCATCAATCCTCCACCCTACTGGTAATAGATTACTGCCGAATTCGGCGCAGAGCGCCTAAAATTGCGCTGATTCACGTTCGCGCACTGGGGTTTCTGTCCATTTGAGTCACCTCGATGAACTACCAACGCGTTAACACCGTCTGGTCTAATGTGTCTTAGCGACTCGGCGTAGGAGCTTAATCGTATCGTGCGCCGGAAAGAACCATCCCCGGTTCGCACCTGACTATCTATGGGCGTCAGGATTGCGGCCGAATGACGGACAAAACGGACGTTGACCGGAGCAAAGCCGACTCCCAATACTAATCTCGTCGTCGCGGGACCGGATAGCCTCACGGTAGAAGACGGTTACGCCATCGACAAACGCTACTGTCCAATTCCTGGATGCGGGACACTTCGCACTGGAGACGCATGTCGAGGAAAATCGATCTCGCACGAGGCTGGGGGAGCAGGAGCATTGCAAATGCGAGCCGCACAATCCAGGAACGTCGGCAATGCTGATACGGATCGCAAATTGATCGGGGCACTGCAGATGAAATCGTCTCAACAACATCGAAACTGGCGATATGAGCATATAATGTTCCAGTTTTCAAAGCCAAAATGGAAATTCCGGTTCAAGATGTTCGCGAGGGATATGGCGCGCTGAGGAGGTATTGAATGGAAGGTCTGCAAACGATCCTATTACTTCTGGTTTATGTAGGTCTCGTGATCTTTGCCATGCGCGGCGGCAATCTTATCTTTGGCTTCCTTATATCCGCATTGGCTTGGGCGGTCATCGGACATGTCCCTTGTTTGGCCACGGTAAACGATGTTATCCAAAAAGGAGCGGAAAGTTACGGTCCTACCGCCATTGTGGTCATCTTCGGCAGTTGGTTCGGCCGCATGCTTGTCGAAACTGGTATAGCCGGATCCCTCATCCGGCGAGCTGTCGAGCTTGGCGGAGATAAGCCGCTGATCACGACTATTCTTGTGTCCCTGGTTACCACGTTTATCTTTACCAGCACGTTCGGTGTCGGGGCGGTCATCGCTATCGGCGTAATCGCGCTGCCTGTGCTGTTGTCAATCGGCGTCGCCGAACGAATAGCGGTTCCGGCGTTTACCATGTCCATCGGCGCGGCGATGTACATCAATCAAGTGCTTTTCAAGCAGATTGTGATGTTCTTTCCTCCGGACTCGGTGCCATTTACTGGGCGCTATTTCAAATTTGGCGTCACGGCAATGGTTCTTTCGATTGCGGTTATCGTGTTGATGCTGACCTATAACCTTGCCATAAGGAAGCCGGTTAAGGCGTGGGCGGTTTCCACGCCGCAGGTGAATGTAGTGCATGTACCGGCCATCGCTTATGTCGTACCGATCGTGCCGGTGCTAATGGCGGTTATCTTCCAATGGCCTCCGTTGCCGGGCATGATCCTCGCGATTGTACTGACACTCGTCACATCACGTAAATTGCTGCCCTGGAAGAATGCGCAGTCAATCCTGCTCAGGTCGCTGAAGGATGGCACGACAGACGTAGCGCTGCTGTTGGGTATGCTGTTTACTCTGGCAATGTTCGGCGCGGCGGCTGGCAAAGTCGCCGGCATATTCAAAGCAGTACTGGGGCCCTTTATTCCCTCCAATCCCTGGACAATTGCGATCACATTCGGAGCGTTAGCGCCTCTGGGTCTGTTCCGCGGACCGCTCATGGCATGGGGCGCCGGCAGTGCCACCATTGCTATTCTGGTGGCGATGAATACTTTTTCGCCGGCGTTATTGCTGCCGCTCGTGTATGTTCCGTCCATTTCAATGGCCATAGCCATGTGTCCCACGCAGTCCTGGAACCTGTGGGCGATCAGCTACACCAAGCTGAGCATTACCGACCATCTTAAGACTGGCGTAGGCTGGGCTTGGTTGACGGTTATTATCAATGCGCTGTTAGCTGTCTATATGTTTCGCTAAACCAGCTACATCCGGCTGCACCCTCACGCTACGCGATTGCGCATTGCGTAATTCATATGCACGAAGCGAAATGAGGTGGTGCCGGGACAGGCTGAGAGTTGAGACGCTATGGCTGACCGTCTGATCAGGATGGGAATCGACGTTGGGGGCACCTTTACGAAGGCTGTCGCGCTCGACAATGAGACCCATAAAATTATCGGCAAAGCATCCGTGCTTACTACGCACAGGGATGAAGCAGGTGTAGCTGCGGGCGTGGTTCAAGCCTTTGAAAGATGTCTCAAGGAAAACGAGATCAGGCCTGACGATATTATTTTCATCGCCCATAGTACGACCCAGGCGACCAATGCCTTGTTGGAGGGCGACGTTGCCGAAGTCGGCATTATAGGCATGGCATCCGGCTTTATGGAAGGCATGCTGGCAAAGCGTCAGACCAGGTTGGGTGATGTTCCCCTTGGTACAGGAAAATTCATTAAGACCCACCATGCTTACACCGACATTAAGAACCTGAACAAAGAGCATGTACAAAAGCTCGTGAAGGATCTTACGCAGCAGGGAGCGCGAGTAATCGTTGCCTCCAGGGCCTTTGGCGTTGACTGTACGCTGGAAGAATCTTTGGTCCAGGAGACCGCCGCGTTAATGGGGATTCCGGCGACTGCCGGCTACGAAATTACGAAATTGTATGGCTTGACGGTGCGCACCCGGTCAGCGGTGGTGAATGCCAGCATTTTGCCGCGCATGTTCGAGACTGCAACCAGCACGGAAGCCAGCGTGAGGAAGGCCGGCATACGCGCACCACTTATGATTATGCGGGGCGATGGCGGGGTCATGGATATTGCGGGAGTACAGAAACGACCGGTGCTCACTATGCTCTCCGGACCCGCAGCCAGCGTTGTTGGGGCTCTTATGTACCTGCGAGCCTCCAACGGTATCTATTTCGAAGTCGGCGGAACCAGTACGAACATCGGTGTGATTAAGAATGGCCGCCCGACGATAAACTACGCAGTCGTCGGAGGACATAGAACCTGTATCACTTCGCTGGACGTCAGGGTGCTAGGCGTCGCCGGTGGGAGCATGGTAAGAATTGCCGGGGGCAGACTGGTGGATGTAGGACCGCGCAGCGCCCACATCGCGGGTCTCGGCTATGCCGCCTTTACCCCCGAGGAGGAAATTGAAGACCCTGTAATCGAGTTTGTACAGCCGAGGCCGGGTGACCCCAACGACTACGTCTCGTTGCGTCTAAGGAACGGCAAACGCATTGCGGTCACCAACACTTGCGCCGCCAACATTCTGCGCTTAACCAAGCCGGAGTGGCACGCTTATGGTAATTTCAACTCCTGCTGCAAGGCGATGGAACCGCTGGCGGCAATGATGGGTATGTCGGTGGAAGAGACGGCGCGAGCCATTCTGACTAAGGCCACGGATAAAATCCTGCCGGTAGTGGATGCTTTGGCCCGCGAGTATCAGCTGGAAAGAGATCAGATCATGCTTGTCGGCTGTGGCGGCGGTGCAGCAGCCCTGCTTCCGTTTACCGCCGAACGAGCGGGGATGAAATACAAGATTCCCGAAAATGCGGAAGTCATTTCCTCCATCGGCGTCGGGCTGGCTATGGTACGCGACGTCGTCGAACGAGTCATCCCGAATCCGTCCACCGAGGACATTAAGGCGATCAAGCGGGAGGCAAAACAAGCGGCTATCGCCAGTGGGGCAGTGCCTGACACGGTCGAGGTATACATTGAAATAAACGCGAAAACCCAACAGGTGCGCGCCATTGCCTTGGGGTCCACGGCAGTGCAGACCACGGATTTACTCAAAGAGTCCAGCGAGGATGAGAGCCGCGCGCTGGCCGCCGAATCCATGGGAACGTCGCCTGAAGACACCGTGCTTGCCGGGAGTACGAAAGCCTTGTATGTATTCACGTCGGCAACGGCCTTGAAGCAAAAAGGCAAACAACCGATCAGAGTCGTGGATAAGAAGGGGTTTATCAAGGTGCAGCGGGGCGACGCGGCGGTGAAGGAAACTACAGTTGCGAATACGGTTTCGGTGATTGATGAGCTTTGGGAGGCGATGACCACCTATAAGAGCGATCTGATTCTTTTCCCCGATGTTTTCCTCTGTATGGCCGGCCGAGTGCTTGATTACTCGTCTATGCCCAGCAAAGATCACGTTCTGAATGTAATCGCAACCGAGCTGGATGAGTTCTCACCCGGCGAACCGACCATCGTGATTGCCGCGAAAAATGACCTGTGATGATTTTCGTCTACTTTTGTCGGCGGCCGCTATTTATAGCGACGAGCATTTTGCAGCGTTCTTGCTGAATAACGACCCGTTGCGTAGTAAGCTGACGGCTGCACAGCGGCACGCAATCATCACCGGTGCCGTGCAGAGCGGAGCTGACGTCGCCCGGGAGCTAAGTGAACGCTTTGCCGCTAAGCTGCCGGCCGAAGTGGCCCCCCTTTTGGGAGTGAAGATTGTTGCGGACGACTTGAAAGGGGCTAGACAGGTTTTATCAAACTATGACTCATGCACGGCTACGATTACTGTCAATAAGACGATGATCGATAAGCTGGAGCAATGCCAGGTTAGCCAGACGCTTTTGCCAGGAATCTTTAACCCTACGGAAGTCGCTGTTGCCCATGAGTTATATCACCATATTGAAAGTGGTGATAAGGGCGTCTTCTCGCTCCAGTTTAAAGTTACGCTTTGGCGCCTTGGCCCGCTGCGGTACCGTTCCACGGTTCCTGCGGCAAGCGAGATCGCAGCGGCCATTTGCGCCAAGACACTTTGCCGCCTGTGCTTCAACCCAGTCTTGCTGGAAGCAGTTGCCTTATACATGGAAGACGCACAAAGGCTGGCAGAATGGTTTGACCAGCTTCATAGAGCCGTGTAAGGATCTCCGGGAACGCCAGAAGCTGCTTACTGTTGCGGCTTGCAAAGAGCGTCCAGCAGTAAGTAGATGGAAACGGCGCCGGGATCCGGATGCCCTAGGCTTCGCTGCCCTACGTAATAAGCCCGGCCCTTGGTTGCGACCATGCCCTTCGTGCTTTCCACGCCCGCCTTGGCCGCAGCAGTTGCGGCTTGTCCAGCTTCTTCAAAACGCACCATACTTTTTGTATGCGTCCTTGATGGAAACACCCTGACGTAGCTCGCGGCGCATGCCGCTTTCCCGGGCGTAGACATCTTCAGCCTCGACCAGAATCTCCATAATCACATCCGCGGGAATAATGACCACTCCGTCGGCGTCGCCAAACACCAAGTCGCCGGGATTGACCACGGTATCTATAATCCTAATCGGAGTCTGCCACTGCATGATGTTCCACCTGCCTATTGAACTGCCTGCGCATCTAAAACGGGCAAATACGGGGAACTGCATGGCATTAATGAAATCAAGATCGCGCACCCCACCGTCCAGTACGGCTCCCATGCACCCTCGCTCGCGTGCGGCCGTAGACATAATTTCGCCCCAGTGAGCCGACGCTTTATGACCGCCACACGCCCAGACGGAGATCGTGTAGGGGGTAATGCTGTCAAGCATTGCCAGCCTTTTTTCGGTGTCATCATCACTGGTGTTGGCGCAAGGATATCCCTGCCCTGTGAAAGCGACTCCGCAAACACGTCGAACATCGGTCATAGGGGTTATGAAGTATGGAAGAACCTGATTGCGAAACCCTCTTTTGTCGAGCATGTCGGCAATCGCACCGGAATAAAGCTTGTTAAATCGCGCACAAACATCCTTCAGGGTAGCCTGATCCATACGTTTATCCTCGTCTTGTTTGCACCCGCATGACTAAGCAGTTCATCTGTCAATACCCGAACTGAAACGTGAGTGCTCTAACTCCGATATTGTGCGCATTTACCAGCTCGGAACGAACCGAAAGTCTCTTAAGTCCCAAATGCTTTTGTAAGTTCTGGATTCTCCTTCTTCTCGGCTCTACTGCGAAACCGGGGTTAACACCGGCTTGCCTTCAAAGTGGGCTTCCAGGTTGGCGAAGGTGAGATTAGCCATCGCGTGCCGCGTCTGAACCGTTCCGCTGGCCATGTGAGGGGTCAGCACCACGTTTTCCATTGCCAATAACTCCGCGGGAACGTTCGGTTCGTCAGCATATACGTCGATTGCAGCGCCTCGAATCGTGTGGTTTTTCAAAGCCTCAACCAGCGCGGGCTCATCGACCAGCGAACCGCGAGCGATGTTGATCAGAGATCCTTCCGGGCCGAGCGCTTTCAAGACTTCAGCATTCACCAGGTTGCGCGTCGTGGGTCCTCCAAAAGCTGCGACAACCAGGAAATCAGAGTTACCGGCAAGTTCCAACAGCGTAGGGTAAAACCGGTAGGGCACATTTGGTTTCTCTCTCAGGTCGGTATAAGCGATGGACATGCCGAATCCTTCGGCCCGACGGGCAACAGCGTTTCCGATTCGTCCCAGCCCGATGATGCCTAGCCGGCTGCCGCTTACCTTGCGGGCAAGGTGGAAAGCGCCGTTTTGCCACTGGCCGCCGCGAAGGAATCGCTCGGCGGCAGAAATCTCGCGGGAAACACTCAGGATAAGGCCCAGGCACAGGTCCGCGACATCGTCCGTCAACACATCCGGCGTGTTGGTGACCACGACACCGCGCTTGTGGGCGGCCTGAATGTCGATTCCGTCGTAGCCGACGCCAAACACCGAAATGATCTCCAGTGCCGGAAGCTGCGCGATGAATTCACCGGCAACGGTCGATGTTCCCAGGGCCACTAGTACCCCGACCGCTTGATTGTGTAATGAAGTTTGTGTCGGGCCTGCTTGCGGGTGAACTTCCAGTCGATAGCAACGCGGGTGTGATTCATGCGGCGATTCCAAGCCCGGGTTTGTTT
>JBEKBO010000040.1:0-33805 GCA_050015355.1 Candidatus Korobacteraceae bacterium
ACGTAGCCCTGGTTGAGCACTTTCGCCAGTTGCCCGGGGTCGCCGAAATCCTGGTAATAGCCCGCGCGCTCGCCGGTAAATATGGCGTGGAGCACGTGATGGAAATCATCGCTCCACATCGCTTCCAGGCCATAGCCCCCACGGCTTGGAGGAAGTACGTAGCGGGCATCGTTCTCGTCGGTTTCGGCCGTGATGCAGATGGTGCGCTGCAAGTGCGCGCCGAGAGCGTGGGCGCGTTCGGCAATTTCGGCAACGATGTGCCGCGGGGAATTGTCACGGATGGTCTGCACGGCGTCCATGCGCAGACCGTCGAGGTGATATTCCGTGAGCCAGTAGAGGGCGTTATCGACGATGAAGCGCCGCACGCCCTCGCATCCTTCGTCGTCGTAGTTGACGCCTTCACCCCACGGAGTCTGGTGGCGCGCGGTGAAGTATGGCCCGAACAGACGAAGGTAATTTCCCTCGTTGCCGAGATGGTTGTAGACCACGTCGAGGGTGACGGTCAGGCCGCGGCGATGGGCCTCGTCGACGAAGCGGCGGAACGCTTCCGGCCCGCCGTAGCCGGCCTGCACGGCGTAGAGCCCGACGCCGTCGTAGCCCCAGTTGCGGCGGCCGGGAAAGGCGTTCACCGGCATAAGCTCAATCGCGGTCACGCCGAGCTGCTGGAGAGCATCGAGCTTTTTGATTGCCCCGTCGAAAGTTCCTTCGGGCGTAAAGGTGCCGAGGTGAAGCTCGTAGATGACATAGTCGGAAAACGGCAGCCCGCGCCACTCGGAGTCGGTCCACTGGAATTGCAGCGGATCGACAATCTCTGTCGGGCCGTGAACACCCTCCGGCAGCAGACGGGAGACTGGATCGGGTACTTCGCTGCCATCGACCAGATAGGAATAGCGGTCGCCGGGCCGCGCCTCGACCACCGTTTCCCAGGTATCTCTATCTTGGTCGGGGAACTCGCCGGGGCCGCGCCGCAACTCGATCAGTTTGCTCTCCCCATCAGCAGGTAGCAGGCGCAAGGCGATCTCGTGAGCGTTGGGCGCCCAGACGCGGAATGCGACCCGCGAAGCGGCTGGGGCCGCCGTACGGAGAACGGTCGCGCCGTTTAGAGCAGTTTCCTTGTTGTATCCAAATTCCCGGGAGGATGTCATGGCGACCGGAGCGCTGAACGCCTGTGGCCGGAGCAGCCAAGCTGCGTACCCGATGTTAACATTCGACAAGCAAGAAGCTGTTCGAGCGCGAAGTGGAGCCACCCCTTGTTTTCGGCAGCAGAAACAAAAGGTGGCTCGACTTCGCTCGCCATGACAGTCTGATCTGTCGGGATACACCCACTCTGAAACCGCTCTAGATTCTCCAATGGTTCAATCGGCACCTCCGGTTGGACGGCCGCGATTCCGGGCAGGATGCATCGGGTGATCACGGTGCCTTTGCGGGCTGAAAGCCGGCGCCGCTCATCCCGGTAAGTATTATTGAGCCCTAGCGTGGTGTCCCGCAAATTCGCAATAAAAGTTTAGGGGTGTCATTCTGAGCGACCAAAGGGAGCGAAGAATCCGCTTTTATTTTCAGGCGCGAGAAAAGCAGATCCTTCGCTGTGCTCAGGATGACACTCACAATGTGTGCTTAGTTATGCGAGGTATCCCTGGGACGCCACACCAGCTATTAGAATCGAAAGCATGCTGATACTGGCATCGACGTCACCAAGAAGGGCGGAGTTGCTGCGGAGCGCCGGAATCGAATTCCGGGTGCATGCGGCGGAGATCGCGGAGAGCCGCCAGGCGAACGAATCGCCACGGCATTTCGTGATGCGGTTGGCAGGCGAAAAAGCCGCGGCGGTGGCCGCGCTGGAAGCCGATGGCCTCTGCGTCCTGGCCGCCGACACGATTGTCGTGGTGGATAAACACGTGCTGGGCAAGCCGGCCAATAGCGGTGATGCGAAGCGGATGCTGCGTCTGCTCGCGGGCCGGGCGCACGAGGTGATCACCGGGGTTTGCCTGCGCGGGCGGGATTCAAGTGGAGTTGCATTCAACGACTTGCGCCTGGAGTCCACAGAGGTCCGCTTCGAGCCGCTGAACGATCGTGAAATCGACGACTACGTGGCGACGGGAGAACCTCTTGACAAGGCAGGAGCCTATGCCATTCAGGGCAGAGCTTCGCGCTGGATCAGCGGGATTAAAGGCGATTACTGTAACGTGGTGGGACTGCCGGTGGCGCTGGTATACCGCATGCTGCGGGAGCACGGGACTGGCGACTAGCTGAAGCCGGACGGGATTAACGGGAATTCTTTGAACAGATTCTGACGAGAATAGAAAACTGGCGCGGCACAAAACTTCGCAACAGCATGAGTGCCGTTGAGCGTGTGGTGCAGGAATCAAGCAGAGTTACTGAATCTACCGGAGAGCTACTTCTTCTCCGCCGGGGGAGCGCCTTCGCCTTCTTTGCCGCTGCCAATCGCGGACTTAAAGTTGCGAATGCCCTCTCCCAAACCCTTGCCGAGGTCGGAAAGCTTTCCAGGCCCAAAAATCAGCAGGGCGATACCAAGAATCACGAGCAGCTCCGGCATACCGAGCTTGCCAATCATACAGCCTCCAATACGCGCCCACACTTAGTCTGCTGGCGGGAAAATTCCAGTGGCACGGGGCGATAACTCAAGTTTAGGCCAGTGTGGCTGCGGAGTCAAAGACCTTCAGGGGGGCGGTCACATATCGAAATAAGAAAGTTGATGGTGCCCCACGTTCGCCCGCTTTTGGCTAACGTGGGGTAGTTTTCGGACCTCTCGCCTTGCGTGAGGTTTGTGTATAGATTTAAGTTAAGTTCCCTGAAGGGCACACTTTAGTCTCTGTAACGTGGTTGTCAGGAATAGACGGCCAGCTCCTTTGCCTTGGTTTCCGGCAGCAACAGAGCCGCGACGATCACCAGCGAGTAGGCAACCGCGGCAACCGTGCCGATCACCTGGCCAAGCGGAAACTGGTCACCGAATCGGCCGACAAGCGCCGGGAAGAACGCACCAATCCCTCGTCCCGCGTTGTAGGCAAAGCCCTGCGCCGTGCCTCGAATCCTGGTCGGAAAGAGTTCGCTCAAAAAGGCGCCGACGCCGGCATTGAGGGCCGACGGAAAGAAACCGAGCGGAAAACCAAGCACCAGGATCATGGTGTTGTTCACGGCCGCAAACATGTAGACGATGACGGTAATGGTAGCGGCGCAGGCAAACAGCATAAAGCTCAACCTTCGGCCAATGATGTCCGCGATATAGCCGCCGATGATGTAGCCGAAAAAAGACCCCGCTATATTGACCAGCAGAAAGGCCCCGGTGTTGGTGATGGACAGATGGCGCACGGTCCTCAAGTATGTCGGCAGCCAGGTGAGTATGTTGTAGTTTCCACCGAGGATGCCCATGACAAGCAAGGTGGACAGGATCGTCGTCACACCGGTCGGCGGCAGGAATATCTCCCAGGTGCGAGGCGCCTGAGCGCCAGCTTCGATTTTCCGCCGGGTGGCCACGTAAATCTCCGGCTCCTTGACAAAGCGCCGGACAAAAAAGACGAGCACCGCAGGCAACAATCCGGCGAAGAACAGGTACCGCCAGGCTTGCTGCGCGGGAAACAGATTGAAAAAGATGGTAAACAAGAGCGCCGCCGTGCCATAGCCGACCGACCAGCCGCTTTGAACCGCCGCCACCGCTTTCCCGCGGTATCGAGCTTGCACGGTCTCCGCGATAAGCACCGCGCCTGCCGCCCATTCACCGCCGAACCCCAGGCCCTGCAAGGCGCGGGCGATCAGAAGCTGGTTATAGGAATTGGTAAGACCGCTGAGAAAGGTGAAGAGGGAAAACCACAATATCGTGATCTGTAGAACCCTGACGCGGCCGTAGCGGTCGGCAAGAATGCCGGCGATCCAGCCGCCGATCGAGGAGACGATCAGTGCTACGGTGCCGACCAGGCCGGCCTGCCCCTTCGTCATTCCCCACAGAGCGATCAAAGTCGGGACCACGACGGCATACATCTGCACGTCCATGGCGTCCAGCGCCCAGCCTCCAAAGCAGGCCCAGAAGGCGCGCCGCTCCTGCTGCTTCATCTGGCCATACCATTCCATCGAAGTTCTCCCGTGCGCGGGTAGCGCTTCTGGTTTTTCAGCAACTTCCCAGCTCTGAGCCTTGTTTCATAAACCGAAAGGAAACCGCAAATCCTCTCAGGGGCTGAACAGGCTGCTGAAAAACTGTTCTCCGAGGTGTCATCCTGAGCGCAGCGAAGGATCTGCTGTTTGCGCGTGCTAAATAAAGCAGATCCTTCGGTCGCGCAGAACCGGCGCGACCTCAGGATGACACTGATGCGAGTTTTTTCAGCAGTCTCTGAAGCCGCGCCCCTTCAAAAAACTATTTAGGAAACGAGTTTTAATCGAAATAGGATTCCAAGTCGATATCCTTTTCTCCTGGAATCCGGATACGTTCATAGCGAAACGGATCGGCACCCAGCGGAACCGTCGCGTCGAGTCCCATCTTGTCGCTGACCCCATCCTCAGCCGACGGATCAAGCTTGCTTCCTAAAGCGCGCGTGATGATCGTCGAGTCCCGCCCGGCCTGGAATCGAGTCGCGATTGCCCACTCGACTTCCACCGGATCGAAGATATCAACGTCTTTGTCGACCACGACTACGCGCTTGATCTCCTGGCTGCTGGCGAAGGCCGCCAACATCGCATTCTTGGCTTCGCCTTCATTCTTCTTATCAATCTGCACTACGGCGTGATAGCGACAGCCCCCACCTGGGGTCAAGTGGACGGCAAGCGTGTTGGGCACCGCGCCCCTGATCACCTGTAACATGCCGCCTTCGCGAGGGATGGAACCAATCAGCAGGTGCTCCAGCGTGGCCGGAACAATCGTGTGATAAATGGGATTCTTGCGCGTGGTCATCGCCGTCAATTCAACCACCGGCTTGAGAGAAGGCGGCCCATAGTATTTTGGGTATTCGCCAAAAGGCCCCTCGGTTTCGCGCACTTCCGGCAGAATGCGGCCTTCCAGGACCATCTCCGCTTCCGCGGGAACTTCCAGATCCACGGTTTCGCACTTCACCAGTTTCAATGGTTCTCCGTACAGGGTGCTGGCGATGGTGAATTCGTCAAATCCCAGCGGAGCCAGGGCCTGCGAGGAGAGCAGCAACACCGGATCAACGCCGATCGCGATCGCCACTTCCAGCGCTTTCCCTGTCTGTTCGGCGGCACGATAGAAGTGAGCCAGGTGCCTCGGCAGCATCAGGATTCCCAGCCGATTTGGCCCCAGCACTTGCAGGCGATGAATCGATACGTTCCTGGCTCCGGTGGAAGGGTCCTTGGAGACCAGAAGTCCGGCGGTGATGTAACGGCCGCCATCCTTTTCGTGGTGTACCGGTATCGGCAAGCGGCCAAGGTCCACTCCAGCGGCGATCACCTGTTTCACGGGAGCAGAGGCACGATCCACGATCTTGCAGGCTGAGGGATGAGCTTGCGCCCATGAGAAATGTTCGGAGATGCATGGAAGGGCAACGCGCATTGCCTTGGCTATCAAAGCCCTGCTGCCGGCGAACCCTGTAACGACCGGTATGTCGAAGTCTTCAGGATGGTTGAACTGCAATGCCCACCGCCCGTCGGCTTTCTTGCCGAGCGCGGCCAGTTCGTACTGAAGGCTGACCTGGCGGCTGACCACCTTCAACAGTTTCTCTTCCGCCAGGACTGCCAGCCACTGACGCATCGAAGTAATTGTCATTGTGTTCCTGCTCCCATGGTTTTTTGCTCAACGGCGGGCCCTGAACCCGCGCCTTTCAGAACATGGTCGATCATCATAACGACCAGCGGAATAGCGGCCGCCACGTATATGTTGTCAATTCCAAATGGGTTTCCCATGAAGAACCAGCCCGAAGCTCCGAGCGCAGCCAGCAACAGTCCCCAAAACGCGCCGGTACCGCTGCTGAAGCCGGGCGCAAAAAACATGCACGTGGCCACAATCGCGATCGAAGTCCTTAGTGCTCTGGCGAAAAAAATGGTCTTCAGCACGCCCGGCATCAACATGGCGAAAGGTACCGGCAACAAACCGATAACAATCGAAAGTATGCGCGTGGCGATCAGGGTATGCTTCTCGCTTGGTTTTAGCAGCGGAACATAGAAGTCTTTCATCACCAAGGCAGTCGAACCAAGCGTAGACGCGGACACCGTGCCGAAGACCGCCGCCACCAGGCCGGCGATCACCAGGCCGCCGAACCACGGGTCCATGCGGGCCGCCAGCGTGGGAATGGCGCTGACTCCCTTGATTTGCGGAAACACATACTTGGCCGCAACTCCGATAAATGCCGACATCAGACCTACGGGAATCATCAGGAGTCCAGCCAGAATGCTTGCCTTCTTGGCCTTATGTTCATCTTTGATGGCGGCAATTGCCTGGATCACGTACTGCGTCGAAAAGACGGCTCCAATATTGCCGATGGTCCACGCAATGATCGTCGGAAGGCCAACGCCGGTGAGTGAAAAATAGACCGGTGGCATGACTTCCCGCAGGTGCGTCAAGCTGCCGCCGCTGAATTGCAGCGCAACCACGGTGGTAATAATCAGGCCGAAGTACTTGATGGAGGCATGAATCAGGTTGGTATAAGCGACTCCCTTGATTCCGCCCACCGCCACGTAAAGGATCGTAACCGCGCCGGTGATCAAGATTCCGATGAATGTCGGCAAGTGCAGGATCGTTGCGATGGTGGCGGCGCCGCCGACGTACATGCTGACGTTCACCACCAGCAGCGCGTAGATCATGATCACGGAGGTCATCAACCTGACTTTTTCGCCGTACCTGGTGGCGATGGCTCCCGAGATCGTGTATTCACCCAGCCGCTGAAACTTGGAAGCCATGAAGCAGGCAAACAAGACAAAAGCCAAGCACATGCTCACGAGATTCCAGGCGGCGGATATGCCTTTGCCAAAGGCGGCTTCGGCCGTGCCCATGGTTGCGGCCGTGCCGATGAATTCCGACATCATCAGGACGCCGATAACAAACGCCCCCATGTCCCGTCCACCGGTCATGAATCGGGCGCTAGTGCTGGTGAACTTTTTGGTCCACAGGCTCAGCAGCACGGTCAGAAAAACATAGGTAATGACAATCGACAAGATGATCGAAACATTGTGGGCGCCCATGCTCGGAAGTCTCCTGCTGACACCATTTCATTAGTCGGTATACCCCTGTATATCACCGCCGGGCCGGATGTCACCCCAGCAAACGCCAAAGCGTTTGCCGGGGACCCCGATACGCCCGGCTTCTTCGCGGGGTATACCTTCCGCGTATCCGGTTAATATGGCGGGCTGCACATTCGTGACATACCTTTCACAGGACACGACACGAAAGCTGGTTTCAGAAATCAATTTCAGGAGAAACAGGCTCTCACTCTTGCCGACTACACGGAATCCCAGACTGTGTGCGGAACGTTCTGTTTATTTAGCCGAAGCCGGACATTCACACAGTGATAAAGATCACCCGCGGCGGTGACCTTCACTCAATGCCGGCCGGCGGCACAGGCTATTCGGCGGATTTCGAGCGCTCCGTGGTTGTCGACTGCGGCCTTGATTCGGACGGCATCGGTTCGCTCAGGCGGTCAAGTTGCCTCGGGCGGCGCCGCGGCTGGGGCCGGATTTTCGGACGCTGGGGTATCCGGCAATGCTTTCGGTTTGTCCTCGGGCTCGATGCTCGACGAGATGACGTTATCAAAATGCTGCCGCAGGTTCGTCAGCGGTTCAAAGGCGGATTTCAGGTCTTCAGCCCCCGAAGGCATAATGTCCCGCGCCTCCGCCTCCAGCTTGCCAAACTCAGTTTCCAATTGTGCTTTCAGGTTATCCCGGGCGTTTTTGAAGCGCGCTATCTGGCGAGCCACCTCTGGCAGCTTCTTGGGGCCGAACAGGAGGACGGCCAACAGCATGATGAACAACATGTCCGGCATAGAGAAGTCCTGCTATTTCTTAGCTTCCGAATCCTTGGCTTCCGAATTCTTGGCTTCCGGCTTGTCGTTCGCTAAGCCAGACTTGAAGTTGCGAATACCTTCTCCAAGCCCTTTTCCGAGCTCACCGATTTTCTTGGGACCAAAAATCAGCAAAGCAATAAACAAGATTACAAGCAGTTCCGGCAGCCCTAATTTACCAATCATTGTGACTCCCTCCGGCCGGTTACCGCGCGGCAGCGCCACGCGAATTGCGATGGGATACCCGCCCATGAAATCGTAGGCTAGATAGGCGTAGAAGACAAGGAACCAACCCAGGAATACTCGATCGGGCTGCGCCGGCGTCAGCCCTCGGATGCTTCCAGCTTGCGATAGGCGTCTTGCATCAACTGGGGAAGTTTTCCGCCAAATTCGAGTGAGCCATCCGGATCGCCCTCCACCTCCATCAGCAGCGGCGGAATCTGCGGTGCTTGACGCAGCAAATCCATGGTTTGTTTCCAGTCGATTTTGCCATTGCCGGGCCACAGATGCGCGTCGCGACCGCCGTCATTGTCGTGAACGTGCGTCGAACGGATGAAGGGCTTCAACAGCTCGAAGCTTGCCGCCACGCCCTTCCCCATATGGGCGTGCCCGACATCGAAACAAACACCGACGTCCTGCAGGTGGGTTACGTGGATAAACTCGACCAGGCGGGCTGGGGTTGAGAGTTCATTCGGTATGTTTTCCACCAGGATGCGCACCCCGAGAGGCTTGGCAAAGGCCCGGAGATGCTCGATCGAGGTCATGGCAGCGTCAAACTTGTGCTCATCGAACTCCTCGCCCCCGGTTCCGATGTGCTGCACCAGGAATTTGAAAGGCGCTTTTTCCGCAACTTCAATGGCGCGCTTGATTTCGTCCATTGCCTCGATGCCGGTTTTGCGGTCGCGGCTGGCGATGTTCAGAGCGGACCCGCCGCGGCGGCCCCAGTCGGCATCGCCGTACATCGGCGAGTGCATGGAGTGGAACACCATGCTATTGCCATGGAACCACGACGCGATCTCGCGTATATGCTGCGGACTGGTGTAGTCGAAGTGACCTTTGGCGGCGAACACCTCGATGGCCTGCGCGCCACCCCTGACGAAATTGTCCAGCAATCCCGGATGCAACCGCTCACGGACGTGCACGTAGGTCGACATCGCTCTCAACATGGTTTCCTTTTCCTTCCCGCCAAATCCAGAATGCCACGAATGGGAACACCTTCGCCAGTGCGCAGCCCTAACCTCGCGAAACGGGGAGCGCTCCCCGATAGGTATACCCGAACAAATTCAGACTGTCATGGCGAGCGAAGTCGAGCCACCTTTTGTTTCTGCTACCAAAACAAAGGGTGGCTCCACTCCGCTTCGCTCCGGTCGCCATGACGCCCTTTTTGGGAATTTGGATACAACACCAAGGAAACTGTTCTAGAAACCGATAGCGCGTCCGCCGTTACGTCCATCGCTTGCTCCCAAGCGGTCGCCGGTGCGCGGGTCCACGGCAATGCACTCGGCATCGCCCCAGTATCCGGTTTGTTTTAATTCATATCCGCCGTTTGACAGCAACGGCAGGGTATCCGGCGAAAACCCGAACTTTTCCAGGCGTAGCTCGTCCGGCACCCATTGCTGGTGGAAGCGCGGCGCATTGACCGCCTGCTGTATGTCCAGCCCGAAGTCGATCACGCCCATGATGATATTGGCGACCGTGCTGATAATGGTCGCGCCTCCCGGTGAGCCCAGCACCAGAAACAGCCGCTCATCCTTGAGCACGATGGCCGGTGTCATCGACGAAAGCGGGCGCTTGTTGGGGGCAATGGCGTTGGCCGCGCTTTGAATCAATCCATACAGATTCGCCACGCCGGGCTTGACGGTGAAATCGTCCATCTCGTCATTCAACAGGAAGCCGAGCCCGGGCACGGTCACGCGCGATCCGAACGAATCGTTCAAGGTAGTCGTCATCGCCACCGCGTTGCCTTGCGGGTCGACCACGGAAAGATGCGTCGTATTTCCGCCTTCGCGCACGGCCATCGGCGCCCGTGTGGATGCCAGTTGGTCCAGTGCTTCGAACTTTGGCCGTTTCAGGCTGTCGCTCGGCGTCGCCCGCACGGGATCGATGCTCTCCCGCCAGCGGGCGGCAAACTGCTTGTCGATCAACTGCGCTACCGGCACCGGCGTGAAATCCGGGTCGCTCATGAACTCGGCGCGGTCGAAGAAAGCGCGCCGGAAGCTCTCGACGGTCAGGTGAATGCTCTTCGCCGACCTGCTGCCCAGGGCGTGCAAGTCGTAGCCTTCCAGTATGTTTAGAGTTTCCAGCAGCGCCACTCCGCCGGAAGACGGGGGCGGCGCGCTGATCACCTGGTAGCCGCGGTAGGTGCCGCGCACCGCCCGCCGCTCGACGACCTTGTAGTTCGCCAGGTCATCGGTCGAGATCAGGCCTCCACCCTGCTGGATGGCCGCAGCCAGCTCGCGGGCCAGTGCGCCGTGGTAGAAGTCATCCGGGTCCTGCGCAATGCGTTCCAGGGTGCGCGCCAGCTCGGGCTGACGAAAGATTTCGCCCTGCTCATAGTAGTTGCCGTTGCGCTGGAAGATGCGTTTCGACTCCGCGAACTGCGCAAGCAGCTCATCGCGCAGCGCGTGCGCATCGGCGTAGCGCAATGCAAAACCGTCGCGCGCCAGCCTGATCGCCGGTTCCATCACCTGCTTCAGCGCGAGCTTGCCCCAGCGCCGCTGCGCCTCCACCAGCCCGGCCACGGAGCCGGGAACGGCGACCGCCCTGTACCCGATCTGGCTCGCCTGCGGAATTACGTTTCCTTTGGCATCCAGGTACATGCCGGCCGAAGCCTTGGCCGGCGCTTTCTCCCGGAAATCGAGGAAGTGGACCTCGCCATTCGCCAGCCGCAGCAGCAGAAACCCGCCGCCACCCAGGTTTCCCGCCGCCGGATGCACGACCGCCAACGCGAAACCGGCAGCCACGGCGGCGTCAACCGCGTTTCCCCCGGCCCGCATCGTGTCCGCCCCGGTCTGCGATGCCAGCTCATGCACAGTGGCCACCATCGCCCGCCGGGCGTGCACCGGACGCATGCCCTCGGCCGAGGCGAGACAAGCGGAGAACAGCATTAGCGCGAGGAGGAAACGGAAGTTCGGCAGGTGTTTCAGCACGGTCAGAGGCTGAGGCTAGCGCACTGCGCGGCCGGAGTCAAACGCGGCTTCACAGGCTGCTGAAAAACTGTTCTCCGAGGTGTCATCCTGAGCGCAGCCGGGGTCCCCGGCAACGGCCGCTTTTGCCGTTGCTGGGGTGGAGCAGCGAAGGATCTGCTGTTTGCGCGTGCTGAAAATAAAGCAGATCCTTCGTTCGCGCAAAACCGGCGCGACCTCAGGATGACACTGCTACGAGTTTTTCAGCAGCCTCTTCAGCCCGCGGAGGCTATTTCAGCACTCCGCGCTCGGATTCCTTAATGAACTGGATGAGGCCTTCGACATCTTCGCCCAGGTCGCCGTCGCTACGCAGCCGCTCGATGGCCTGCGAGGTGTTTAACTTGGAGGCCAGCAGCAGGCGAAATGCGCGCTGGATCTTGCGTACGCGCTCGGGCGAAAACCCTCGCCGCTGCAAGCCCACCGAATTCGCTCCGTAGGCATGGACATCGCGCACCGCGCTGGTCTTGGAAAATGGAAGCACGTCCTGTGTAATCGTGGTGCCACCACCGATGTAAGCGTGCTTGCCTATCCTCACGAATTGATGCACCGGGCACAGCGCCCCGACCACGGCGTAATCTTCCACCGTTACATGTCCGGCCAGGGTCGCGGCGTTGGCCATGATGACCCAGTCGCCGATGTGACAATCGTGCGCGATGTGTGCGTAAGCCATGATCAGCGTGTGGCTGCCGATGCTGGTCACGCCCCCGCCCTTGACGGTGCCGCGGTGAATGGTCGCGAATTCCCGGACCTGGTTATCGTCACCCATCTCGAGGTGCGTAAGCTCGCCCTTGTAACTCAGGTCCTGCGGACCCATGCCGACGCTGGCAAAGGGAAAAATCCGGTTGCGGGCGCCGATTCGAGTCGGCCCTTGCAGCACGACGTGCGAGATGAGCTCGCACTGCTCGCCCAGCTCGACCTCGGCACCCACGTAGCAGAACGGGCCGATGGTGCACGATTCTGGAATGATTGCCGCCGGATCGACGACTGCGCTGGGATGAATCTTCATTCGGCCGGCCGCTCCCCATTGTCGGAGGCGGGCATGTCGACGAGGCGGCAACTGATCATCGCCTCGCAGGCAAGTTTGCCGTCCACCAGTGCCTTGCCGAACATTTTCACCGCGTGGGTTCGCCAGACAACTACCTCGACCTCAAGCCGCAACTGGTCCCCGGGAACCACCGGACGGCGGAACTTGGCGCGCTCGATGCCGGTGAAAACCATCAGCTTGCCATGCCGGTCCGGAACCTCCGTCAGCAGCAGTGTGGCGCCGGCCTGCGCCATCGCCTCGATGATCAGCACGCCTGGCATGATCGGCCGCCCGGGAAAGTGGCCGGTGAAAAAGGGCTCGTTTGCAGTCACGTTCTTGAGCGCGACGATGCGCTTTTTACGCTCCACTTCCAGCACGCGGTCGATCAGCAGAAAGGGATAGCGATGGGGAAGAATGCTCTGGATCTGTTGAATGTCGAGTCGGCCGCCATCTAACACGCTGGCCTCATCGACTGTAATATTCGGTTCATCACTCATGCGATTCTCTGGTTGCGGGGCGGCCAATAGGCCGCTGCCGGGTGTGTGCCTCAAGGCGATCATAATACACGCCCGCAACTTAGCGGTTTTTCTTTCCCTGTCTCGATTGGGCGAGCCAGGGACTGGAATTGCCAGCTTACCGGCAAAGGCGGGCGGACCATGCCCATGAAGAGAAAGCTACTCGCGCCGAGACGTTACGGCTTCTTGGGTGATTAATCGCCGGTCGTTTCTGCCGTTATGTCGTGTTTTGGGGAAGAAACGGAAAGCGAGAAATCAATGATGTATCTGACCGGGGTTGTGCAGAAGAGGCAGGGCGTTTGCTGGATTTCCTGCACGTCTTCACGCAACACGCTCAAGGGAAAAGACCGCAGGCATTCCGTGCAGGTCAGCACGATGTAAGGCACTCCCTTGGAATCCTTTCCATTCCGTGGTATCCAGACCGGAGCCGACTGCCGGTGATGGTTCATCGCCCGCGCCACCGAGGTTCGAATCAATTCGGCGACAGTGCGTAAGAGCTCGTCGGGATGGTGCTGCCCCTTGGCAAAGAATGCATCGGCGATCACTCCGCCCGGAACACAATCCCCGGACTTGTAAGCACCGCTGACCGCGACGACCGGGATTTCAGGAAAACGGCGGCGTACCACAGAGAGGAACTCGAATCCCGACATCTGCGGCATGTTGAGATCGGAGATGATGACGTCTGGGGTCGCGCTTCTGAGTTGCAAGAGCGCGTCAAAGCCATGTTGTGCAGTAGTGACGTCGTAGCCTGCGTCGTTCAGCAACCCCGCCAAGCTCCCGCGAACGCTTGGCTCGTCGTCAACAACAAGGATTCGGTGCTTGGATGTGTTGCTCATGGCCGGCACACCTCTTCGTGCTGGTCCGCGACGATCACCGAGTAGACGACGTTTTTCTCTGGCCCTCAGCGAAAAGTATACACCTCGCTTTGTCTGACACCTGACATAAATCTACAGTTACCGCGAAAAGCGTACTGCGGCCAAACCGGTGCCGCAAACACCCAAGCGCAGCCAGTAAGCAAAAGAAAATAAAGAAAGAGTAGCGGTCGAATCTGTAAGCCGAATTCTGTCTGCCGGTCGGCCGGAGATGCCAGCGACTGCTGTGCTGGGCTCCGCGACCGGCAGGGCGATCATTCCTCTTGGCCGGACATTGCTGCCCGGCTCCAGCGACCTACCCGAAGGTTGTGACGCACCGAGCCGGCACGTGTTTGCCTGCCTCGCCAGCCGCTTGCGCAGCCGATGGGACAAGCAAGACTCCCTCCCTATTTGGTCTTGCTCCGTGTGGGGTTTTCCCTGCCCTGGACATTACTGCCCAGGCGGTGCGCTCTTACCGCACCTTTTCACCCTTACCTCGCGCTCCTTGCGGAACGCGGTTGGCGGTATGTTTTCTGTGGCACTTTCCGTCACCCTGAGTTCGAGAGCGTCGGCCCGCGCCTGATGGCGTGGAGCGGAACTCCCTGGCCCCAAGTGCCCGGACGTTATCCGGCACACTGCTCTGCGGAGTTCGGACTTTCCTCTTCCTGACCGGAGTGTTGACCCCGGAGTCCGTGATTCAAAACCACGGCTCGGAAGCGACCGCCCGATTCGACCGCTATGGGTCTAATTATATAGCGCGGGCAAAGTGCCGGCCGGCTTGGGGCCAGTTTCGCGAAAGGTATATCCGATGAAGCAGAACATGAGTCCGATTTCGCAAGCTGTTCCGCAAGGCCGCAAGGGCGTCGCCTTGGTCCGGCGCTGTTACACTTAAAGTCACTGGTCACTAGGTCATTGGCATGAACACGGTTGAGGCCATCCGGATTGCTCTGCAGTCGCTTTGGGCAAACAAACTCCGCTCCGTGCTGACGCTGCTTGGAGTGGTGATTGGCGTGGCCGCGGTGATTGCCGTGGTCACCTTCGTCAACGGCATCAACGGATATGTTGCCGAGAAGATCTTCAACCTGGGGGCTGACGTCTTCATTCTCTCGAAGGCGCCGAACGTGATCACCAATGCCGACCAGTACCTGGAAAGTCAGCGGCGCAAGGAACTCACCCTCGAGGATTACGAAGCGGTGGCCGCCGGCTGCTCGGCCTGCAAGTTCGTGGGCGCCATGACAGCGGCGCCCAACGCCAGCGTCAAATACAACGAACAGAGCAGCGCGGATAGCTGGGCGCGGGGCTGGACCCCTTCGATAGGGCCGATCTACGATCTTGACCTGGCCAGCGGCCGCTCGATCACCGAATCGGACATGAACACGGCGGCCAACGTGGTTGTGATCGGCCACGATATTCAGGAAAACCTGATGGGCGGGGTTGATCCGCTGGGAAAAGAGATCCGCGTGGATGGCCACCTCTACCAGGTGGTCGGTGTCGCCACGCCCAAGGGCAAGACGCTCGGTATGAGCATGGACAACTGGGTGGTCATGCCGATTACAACCTGGCTGAAGCAGTATGGCAGCCACCGGGTCAGCCTGCGCGTGTGGGCGAAGGCTTACGGCATGGGGCCGGCGTTGGATGCGGCAATCGACCAGTCAAGGGTCATCCTGCGGGCGCGGCGGCACGACTCCGCGGGCCAACCTGACAGTTTCGCGGCGGAAACCAATCAGAACTTTCTTTCCCTCTGGGCCGACTTGAGCGGCACGTTTTTTGTAGTCACAATTGCCATCGCCTCGATTGCTCTGGTGGTGGGTGGCATCGTGATCATGAACATCATGCTGGTGTCCGTCACTGAGCGCACGCGCGAGATCGGCATCCGCAAGGCCATGGGCGCGCGACGCGGCGACGTGATGCGGCAGTTCCTGATCGAGTCGGGCACGATGGCGTTGGTGGGCGGCATTCTGGGTGTCATCGTGGGGATTGCGGTGGCCAAAACCGTAACCCTGATGATCGGCATGCCTTCGGCGATTGAACTGTGGGCGGTGGCAGCCGGGTTGCTGGTTTCAGCGAGCGTGGGAATCTTCTTCGGAGTTTATCCCGCGCGCAAGGCCGCCAGTCTGGATCCGATTGTGGCGCTGCGATTCGAGTTATAGCGATGCGAAGCGACGTTACCGAAAACCTTCTTGCCGAAGATTTCCGCATGGCATTGGACACCCTGGTGACCAACAAGATGCGTTCCGCACTGACCATCCTGGGCATCGTGATCGGGGTCATGACGGTGATCGCGATCTCCTCCGTGGTGCGCGGCCTCAACTCGAATGTGCAAGGCCTGGTGCAGCAGATGGGCTCCAACATCATCTTTGCCTACCATCTGCAACCATTCCAGCTTGGCCGGCCAACGGCGGAGATGCTGAACCGCAAGGAGTTGACGTATGACGATGCCATGGCCATGCGCAGCCTGCCGCACGTGAAGGCGGTTTCCTCCGGAGTCCGTTTGTTTCTGAGACAATTTGGGACCGGAACTTACGTCGTGAAATACGAAGGACGGCGGGCGAAGAACACAATTCTGGAAGGTGACACGGTCTCGGCCGCCGACGTCTTCGAATACAAGCCGGAGCGCGGGCGCTGGTTCATTCCGGCGGAGCAAGAACAGCACAGCCCGGTGATCGTTCTCGGATACGACACCGCACAGACGCTGTTCGACGACGCCGATCCGGTCGGCAAGGAACTCAACATCGAAGGCCAACTATTCACCGTGGTCGGCGTGGCGGAAAAGAAGCGGGCGGCTTTCAGCGGCGGCGCCAACCCTGAAGACAACATTGTCTTCTTTCCCTATACCACCTTCCATAAGCTGCATCCGGAGCTGAAAGACAACTGGATCAGCATCAAGGCCACTTCGCAGGAGGATATGCCGAAAGCCGTCGACGAGGTGCGTGAACTGTTGCGGCGCAGGCGGCGGGTCGCGCTGGACAAAGAGGATAACTTCGCGGTCTTCAGCCAGGACTCGCTGGTGGAAGTGTGGGACAAGATCACCGGCGGCGTGTTTGTCTTCATGTTTGCCGTTTCCAGCGTTGGATTGGTCGTCGGCGGCGTTGGCGTGATGAACATCATGCTGGTTTCAGTGACGGAACGGACGCGCGAAATCGGCGTCCGCAAGGCGATAGGGGCGCGCAAACATGACATCCTGGTGCAGTTCACGCTGGAGGCGGTGGCGCTGACGGCAATTGGAGGGGTGCTGGGAATCCTGGTGGGAGGATTGATCAGCAGCCTGGTGCCCTTTGTTTTTCCGGCTCTGCCGGCGACCATGTCGATACCGTGGTCGGCCCTCGCCTTTGCCGCTTCGACATTCATCGGGCTGGTATTCGGAATCTATCCCGCGTGGAAGGCCGCCAACCTCGACCCCATAGAGGCTCTGCGGTACGAGTAACTGCCGTCACGGGCTGCCGGACTTCAATCTCCGATCTGCTAAGCTGTTTGCATAACTCACATGCACGTTTCATATCTACACTTTTCATGGCTGCACCTGTCATATTTTTTTGCCGTTCTGGCGATCTGCGGACTTAGCTATCAGTTCCTGGTGATCGCCGGAATCATCAAGTTTTGCCGTTTGCCGCGGCTCCAGCCTGAGTCGGACGGCGCGACGCCAGGGCGAGACGACCCCGAGATGCCGCCGATTTCCATCCTCAAGCCACTGCGCGGCGCCGATCCGCGAATGTATAAAGCGTTTCGCAGTCATTGCCTGCAGGATTATCCCGCGTTTGAAATTATCTTCGGCGTGGCGGAGGCGAGCGATCCGGCGGTGGTGGAGGTGGAACGGCTGCGGCGGGAGTTTCCGTCGCGGCGTATTCATCTGCTGGTGTGTCCGGAGTCGCTCGGCACCAATCGCAAGGTAAGTACGCTGGCGCAACTGCTGCCGCTGGCGCGTTACGATCTGCTGCTCATCAATGACAGCGATATCCTGGTGCCTCCGGGCTACCTGCGGCAAATCGCGGCGGGCTTCGCCGCGAGAGGCGCCGCGGCTGGCCGCACGGGGATGGTGACGGCTTTGTATCGCGCGGCCGGCAACCCCAACAAGCCGACAACGGGCTTGTCGGGGACCCCGGCTGATAACCCCAACAAGCCGACAACGGGCTTGTCGGGGACCCCGGTTGATAACCCCAACAAGCCAACAGCGGGCTTGTCGGGGACCCCGGTTGCCGGCTCGACCCTGGCTTCCCGGCTGGAGGCGCTTACGATCGCCACCGATTTCGCCGGAGGCGTGCTGAGCGCGTATGCGCTGGAAGGCCGGCTGAGCTTCGGACTGGGCTCGACCCTGGCGGTGCGGCGCGAAGCGCTGGAGGCAATCGGTGGCCTGAGTCCGCTGCTGGACTACGCGGCGGATGATTACGAGCTGGGAAATCGCATTGCGCGCGCCGGCTTCGACGTGGTGCTGGCACCGCTGGTGGTGGAAACCGCACTGCCCGGCGCCAGCTTCGGGGAGATGTTCCAACACCAGTTGCGCTGGGCAAGGACGATCCGCGATCGGCGCCTGGGAGGGTATATAGGGCTTGGGGTTACCCATGTATTGCCGTGGGCGCTGCTGGCCTGCCTCTGTTCGGGACTGGCGGGCTGGAGCCTGGGGCTGCTGGCGATGGCCGCCTTGCTGCGCTTCGCGGTTGCCGCGGCGCTGTGCACGAGCGTGCTGCACGACGAGGCGGCGGATCTTGACCTGTGGCTGCTGCCGCTGCGAGACGTGGTCGCATTGATGGTCTGGATTACCAGCTTCGCGGGGAACACCGTGGTTTGGCGGGGAGAAAGGTTCCGGATTTCTGAGGGAAAACTGCAAAAGCTGGGGTCAGGGACGCACCACAACTAGCGGATTGCGAGATGATGCGCCGCATTTGCCGCGACATCTGTTTTTCCGCAGCCCACTAGAGCAATTCCATAGTCGGCATACTCCTGTATCACCGCCGGGCTGTGACGCCCGACTTCTTCGCGGGGTATACCTTCCGCGAGTCCGGTCTAGACATCCGGGGTCGAAGACGTGAGCGGCTCAAAGCGGCCGTCCGCGAATAAGCGATAACGCTGTCCGCGCCAAGTGATCGTGTTGCCAAAGAATCCGGCGATCCAAAATCCAAAAGCAGTCACGTCTTCGAGGGGCAACAACAGCCAGTTAAGTTTCGCACTCAGGATTCGCGCCGAAACGACATACGCTGCCGCGAAGCGCACGGCGAGCGTCAGCGGCAGCACCGGCCACCAGGCCGGATTCACAGCGCAGACCAACAGTGCCAGCGGCAAGGGCATGGTGAACAACTGCCCGAGATAGCCAAGCGGTCGGGAGCGCCGCGTACTGCGCGCCCAGCGCAGGCGGTGCGACGCATTGTGGCGCAGATCGGCGCTGCCAATGTGGTGCTCAATAACATATGAGGAAAGAATCACGCCGTGTCCAGCTTCGGCAGCGAACTTCCCCATCACAAAGTCTTCGGCCAGGTAGTCCTTGAGCCGGCATAGACCGCCAATCGCCAGCAGCGTCCGTCGCCGTGCCACAATGGTGGCACCCACGGCGAAGCGCATCCCTTCCAGCATCCGAGCCACGAGGATGCCGGCGAGAAAGTCGGTATTCATGCTGGTAGCCTCAAGCCGTGACCAGAAGCTGGGGCCGGAAACGGCACGGTATGGACAGGTCGCTACGCCGGCACGCATGTCCTGGAATTCAGCAGCTACGGTGGAGAGCAGGCTTGGAGTGGCCCGCGTATCGCTGTCGCTCATCACCACCAAATCATTCGCCGACGCCGTGAGCATTCGGTCCAGGCTGAAGACTTTCGCATTGGGATATGGCGCGGGACCGGTCACAATCAACCGCGCCTTGACGTGCGGGTACTCGCGCTGCAGCTTTTCGACAACTTCCACGGCGGGATCGTCGCGATCTCGCGTCGCCAGCAGAATCTCGAACTCCGGATAATCCTGCTCGAAAAAGGTTCGCAGATTTGATTCAAGTCCCAGATCGAGGCCGGAGAGCGGCTTGAGAATGCTGATTGGCTCCCGCGACTGCAACACGGGCGGCCGCACAGAGAGGTAGCGAAACGCTGCCACGATCGATAGCAGCGAGTAGACCAGAGCGCCGGCGAGCAGAGCGAGGAGTACGAGGAGCACGGCGGTCACGTCAGTTACCAGGAACCCGGTTGGTCAGAATGGATTTGCCTCCGCTGCGGGCCAATAAATAGGACTGAGCGCCGCGCAACTGCTTGGGATGATCCTGGTCCACCCATAGAAACACCGTCGCTGGACCGGACCACAAGGTGGAGAAGGATGATTCGGTTTCGAAAACATGGGGCGCATCCGGGAATTTTGACCCGTACCACAGTACTCCGCTGGGCTCATCCCACACCCGCACCGGCAGCCGGGTATAAAAATTCAGACTGGAAGCCTCGGAGTATTCGGCGCCCACCACAATGATGTCTCCCGGCCGGTAGTGACGTTCGATTGCCACCGCGAGCTGGTATGAAGATAGGATCGGCGAAAAGGTAACGAAGGCCGAATGCACGCAGGCAAGCAGCGCAATCATCATCAAGACCAGGGCCGCATTGCCCGCCCGGGGACGCCTGCGCACTCTGAGAAACCAATTCAAACCTGCACCGATCGAAAGCGAAAGCACAGCTCCTAACAAAGGGATACGGAACGCGCCCAGCGCCTGCGGCGTGAGATCCAGGACATGACCGAGCGAGAGGTCGTATTCCGTGGGATTCTTCTTGAGCAGGTCCGCCAGATCGGTTCCCGGTGGAGGTCGATGCGAAGCCATGAACAGCGCCGCGCCCAAAAGCGAAGCGGCGAGGGCAATCGCGAAGAATCCCGCGGAGAAAATTCTGCCCGCTCGATGCTCGCGGGAATCGGCGGGCGACGCGGATTCCTTTGCCAGCCAATTTCCTACGAGTAGTGCCATGCCTGGCAAAGCGGGAACCGTGTAGTACTCCTGACGGGTCGAGAAGCTAAAAAAAACCATAATCACGAGCACCCAGAGCGCGAACAGCAAATTGGCTCGTTGTTGCTTGCCGAGTGCGCTCCTCAACTGACGCCAGCGCCAGGGAACCTCTCTTACTGCCTGCGGCAGAAAAATGCTCCAGGGCACCAGGCCAAGGATCAGCACGCCCCAAAAAATCAGCAGCGGCACCGTGTCATACCCCGGCGGTATGCGCTTGTTCAGATACCGTAGAAAATGCTCGTTCACAAAGTAAAACCATAAGAACCCGCGTGTCGCGCCTTGATCCGGGTTGCTCAGAGCCGCCAGAATATGCCACGGTGCGGCGCAGGCCAGAAAAACCAGCGTGCTCGAGAAGAGCCGCAAGCGCAGCAGATGGCGCAGGTTTCCTGTCAGAATCAAGTAGGCGCCGATCGTAGCCACAGGGAAGACAATGCCGATCAATCCCTTGGTTAGCACGTTCAGGGCACAGGTCGCCGCGAGTCCCCAGCAACTGAAGCGGGTGGGGGAATTCTCTTGCAATGACCGCAAAAAGAAATAGACGCTCAGGGTGAGCCAAAGTCCGACCAGCGCGTCAGGAATCATGAAGCGGGTGAAAAGATAAGGACTCAACGCAGTGGCCAGCACCACGGACGAGTAAACTCCCGCCCTCTCCCCATATGCGTACCGGCCCAGTTCATACACGGCGAGCAGCCAGCAGAGCATGCCCAGCAGCAGCGGCAAGCGAGTGCTCCAATCGGCGACGCCGAATAGTTTGTAGCTGACCGCCATTCCCCAATACATCAGCGGGGCTTTTTCGAGGTAGCGGATGCCATTGACGTGCAGGGTGACCCAGTCGTGGCTCAACACCATCTCGCGTGATGCTTCGGCGTGTACTGTATCGACGTCATCGAGCAGCGGCGGCGAAAAAATGCCAGGAACGTACAGGATCGCCCAGAGAGCAACGATGAGAAGAATGAAAAGCTTATGATTTCGAGAAACCGGCTCATCCGACTGAGTGGGACAAACGCCTGCCAGCTTCTCCACTGCGCTATTTTTTAATTGCATCCGGTAAACCAATCGAAATACCAGGCAAGCACAATCAGGGCGCTTGCCGGGGGCGCCAACAGCAGCAAACCAGCTAATTATAAGGCATCGATGGGTTCTGACTCTGCTGGGCGGGTTTGCGGCAAGATCGGGCTTGGGGAAACCTAAGGCAACGCCGCGGCTTCGAATGAGACGGGCGGAGAATCAGGAGATTCCATGAAGAACCTGTTGCATGCGGCGTCGGTTTTATTGCTTGCCGGCTTGGCGACGGCTCAGACCGGAGCCATGAACAGCATGAGCGGCGCCACCAACCAGAACCAAACACTGACCGGCGAGACGGCACATTCCTTTCCGCCAGCGCCGGGCTTCAGCGGCGGAGCGCCCGACGCGGGCGACCGTGTCTCCGGGACTCCCGCTAACGCCACGACCATGCACCTGGAGAGCGAGTCGATGACCGCCGGGCAAACGCCACCTGCCGCAGGCAGCGGGGCCGTGGCGCAGCAGGCTGTTTTTGAGAGTGCGGATCAGAGTCCGGCGCGCGCATCCAAGCGGAAGCAGCACTGAGTTCGCGAACGCTCTCTGACTGACCGGCCGCCGGAAGACGCAGGCTGTCGGAAGGCGCAGTTGCGGGGCGGCCTTCGCCGCCCCGTTTCAACTAAATGCTCACTGCGTTGTGCCCAGATTACCGGGTTGACAAGTTGCACCGGTATCTGGAACCGGGGTTGGCGGCGTGGGCGGCGTCGCCCACGGCACGTTGGTGAAGTCGAAGAAATCCAACAAATCGGGCTGCGCGGCATCGCGGAACGTCAAGGCCGCCGTCGGACCGATAAAGCGGCTCTCGACGAACTTGATGATCGCCGTGTGGTCCATAGGGATGTGCGAGACGTAGTGCCTGCGCGTGAACGGCGAAACGATCAAGTTCGGCAGACGGAAACCAAGCTGCGCGGCGAAGCCCAGTTTGGTGGCCGCGTCGTTGGGATGGGTGCCGGGCCAGGCGGGCGTCAGGTCGCAGTGCAGCGAGGGTGGCGGAGGGGGCGGAGGCGGTGCAGGCGGCGGAGGCGGTGCAGGCGCTGGAGGCGGCTCGCACGGGGGGAAACTATCGGGATTCACCGCGATCGCCGAGATGTCGGTGGTGATTCCCAGCGACTTATCGGTGAAATCGTTGGTGTGCTTGGGCACCGGAGGCACGTGTTCGAGTGGACCGCCGCCTTCGTCGTAGCTGAAGAAGAAGACCGAATCCTTCCACGAGGGGCTGTTCATCAGCGCATTGACGATAGCCGCCACTTGCACCTGCCCGGCCAGAATCGATTGGCCCGAGCCGGGGTGCTCATCGAAGAACCCATAGGCCGGAATGATGTAAACAAAATTCGGCAGCGCGCCGTTCGCCACGTCGACAAAATACTGGGTCATGGGCGCAATGTGAGTGGGGTCGATGCAGAAGGAGTTCTTGGGATCGCCGACCGCCGTGGAAGGAACGGTCGTCGGCGCGGCAGTCGAGCCACAGGGCTTTGACGCATTAAGGTACTTAAAGCCGTAAGTGAAATAGTTTAAGTCGACTTCCGGAAGGCCGGGGCACGCGGGGGTGCCGCTGTTCGGCAGCACGCATCCGCTCTGCGTGAGGCCGTAGTAAATCTTCCACGAAACCGGCGGTTTGGCCTGATCCAATTCCTCGAAGATCGTAGTGATGGCGAGCGAACTCGTGATGCCATCGTTCTTGAATGGGTCATTCGTTAAGCCTTGCGTAGTTCCGCCGCTGATGGTCGCAATGCGGTTCGGCGTGCTCTTGCTGGCAACCGGAGAGAACCAGCGGTCGGAGACGGCGAACTGCGAGGCCATGTAGTAGTAGTAGTTGAGAAAATCCTGGTCGTAATACCCCATGGCGCGCGTGCCCCAATCGTTGGGGGAATTATCGGTCAGGGTTCCGCTGCCACAGCCGGAGGCGGCACAACCGATGGCATAGCCCGCGGCTTCCTGCACGAAGTATTTCATCGTGATCTTGCGCGTGATCGACTCGCTGTTGCTCACGTCCAGAAAGCTGGCCGGCCAATCGGAGCTCATGTCGTCGACGCATGCCGTGGCCAATTTGAACGGAAGAAATGTCTTGCCGTTGTACGTGTTGGTGAACGTAGTCAGCTTGTCGTCGATGCCATCGACGTTATACATGACCCCGTCATCGCCCACACTGAAATTATTGGCCTGACGATACGGATTCAACATGCCGAAATAAGTATCGAAAGTGCGATTCTCGTTCAGCATGAAGATGACGTGATTCAACTGGGTAACACTGCCGTTTCCTGGGGGCGGAGGGGGAGTCGGCGTCGGCGTCGGCGTCGGCGTTGGCGTCGTCGGCGTTGGAGTTGGCGTTGGAGTGGGAGTCGGAGTAGCAGGGGTTGGGGCCGGATTTGCAGCAGCGGTCGAGCTATTCGAGGACGACCCGGACCCACAGGCCCATAGGACAAGCAGCAGAGCGGAAACCAGCAGCACATCAATACATCGTTTCATTGGTTCTACCATCCCTCGCGGACCAACCATAATGGTTGCTGTGAGGAAGATGGAGTGAGCAGCTCGGGAGATGCCTGGCAAAGAGGTACTAAGTAAAGAAGACGAAGGGACTAAGTAAGAGAATCCGAGTTGCTGAATCGGGCTACTGTGCCGGTGGGCTTGGCGGCTAGAGCAGTACCAGAGATACTGTATCCTTCGCTGTCATCGTGAGGAGGCTCGCCGCTTTTGCGAGCCGACGTGACGATCTATGCATTTCACCGGGCGTCACCGAAGGTCGGAAAAAACAATACATGGACCCTTACGTCCCTCACCCCAGCGAGCCGAGCCTCGCCGGGGACCCCGATCGCGCCCTAACGAGTTCCTTCGCTGCGCTCAGGATTTCGCCAGCGGGCTCAGAGCACCCCAGAAAGCCTGAAATCTGGCTTTCCGGGGACCCCTCAGACGCCCGCAAAACGGCTCAACCTCAGGGTGACACGCTGGAATAATCGTTGGGATACACCAACCCCACCACCGCCCTAGCTCAGCTCGACTTTCTTCATGAGCCTGCCGACGCGTACCAGCAATTGCGCGGGGATCATCGTATTCAGATACAGGTCGTGAGTCTGCCGGCCATCGATCCGCACTGAACCGGCTTTGATCTTTCTCTGCGCATCGGAAGCGGAGTCGGCTAGCCTGGCCTTGAGCATGAGTTTGTCGAGCTTGATCGACCAGGTTCCGCCATCGGAGCCACTGCCGCACTCGCTGGCGCGCAGGGCCACGCTCTCGATATTTTCCGGCGCTTCGCCGCGTTGAAACTGGCGTGTCCAGTTGGCGGCGGCGGCTTCGGCCTTCGCGGCCGAGTGAAAGTCGGTAATGATGAGCTTGGCGAGATCCTTCTTCGCCTGCATGGGATGCAGCTCCGCGGTCTGTACGCGCGCTTGAAGCGTTTCAATCTCGGGAATCGTCAGGTCGGTGAGCAGTTCGTAATAACGCCACATCAACGGGTCGGCGATGGACATCAGCTTGCCGAACATCTCGTCGGGCGATTCGGTGATGCCGACGTAATTGCCGTAAGACTTTGACATTTTCTGCACGCCATCGAGACCTTCGAGCAGCGGGGTGGTGAGCACGATCTGCGAGAGCTGTCCGTAATGGCGCTGGAGTTCGCGGCCGACGAGCAGGTTGAACTTCTGGTCGGTGCCGCCGAGTTCGACATCGGCGTTGAGCGCAACCGAGTCGTAGCCCTGGGTAAGCGGATACAGCAGCTCGTGAACGGAGATAGGCTTTTCTTCCTGAAAACGCTTGTGAAAGTCCTCGCGCTCGAGCATCTGCGAAACCGTGAACTTGGCGGCCAACCGGATAAAGCCCTCGAAGCCCAGCGCAAACAGCCATTCGCTGTTGAAGCGGATTTCGGTCTTGGCCGGATCGAGGATCTTGAAGACCTGCGCCTTGTAGGTCTCGGCGTTGGCGTTGATCTGCTCGCGGGTGAGCGGCGGACGCGTGGCGTTGCGTCCGGTGGGATCGCCAATCAGTCCGGTGCCGTCGCCGATGAGGAAAATGGCCGTGTGGCCCATGTCCTGGAAGTGCTTCAGCTTGCGCATAATAACGGTGTGGCCGAGGTGGAGATCGGGCGCGGTGGGGTCCATGCCGAGCTTGATGCGCAGCGGACGGCCTGTCTTGTACGACTCCTCGAGACGCTCGCGGAGGTCGGCTTCGCGGATGATCTCCACCGCGCCTTTGCGCAGATATTGCAACTGTTCTTCGACGGGACGGAAAGCCATATAGCTCGATTATACGAGAGAGCTTCAACACTGCCGGCACAGATGGCGTCCAGATGCTCCCGGCCGCAGCTCGCAAATTATTCGCTGGCCCCCGAATTTTTCTGCGCGACTTTCAAAGTTGTGCCGGGTTTTCATCGATGCATCAACCTCCTGTTCCCCGTTGATGGGATGTAGTCGACGAGCCCGCACCTTCCGGGCTCGTTTTTTTGCTGCTCGGTGGCGCCTGCAAGCATCCGTATAGCTAAGTGTTTTCGACCGCCTGCTGCCGAAGGGTTCAAAGACGAATGCCCGGAGCAGGCGGCGGTTGTCCGGCGAGAGACGGCCCGTTTTGGTAGAGGACTGAACCCTCAGCCAGGACCAAGGGTGCAGTGGGAAACCGTTGCGCCTCCCGCGCTTGGAAAGAGAACGCTGTCCGGGATGGAGCGGTAGTCCGTCATCCAGCTTTCAATCCCGCCCCGCCCTCGTGTCCCAGCGCTAAGAGTTATTTCAAGTTTCGAGTTCTGAGTTTGGAAACTCGATAAAACGCATCGTTTCTTTTTCTTTGGATGACTGCGGGATGGCTGCAATGTTCAGCGCTGAGATGACAGACAAAGTTTCCGCCCACACGCTACTGACCGACAAGCACGGCCGCCAAATCACGGACTTGCGGATTTCGGTTACCGACCGCTGCAACTATCGTTGCGTCTACTGCCGCACGGGAAATGACGGCGCGCTCTTTGCCGAGCTGCCGAGCGAGGATTACCTGCGCATGGCGCGAGTGTTCGTCTCGCTTGGCATCACCAAGATACGGCTGACGGGCGGCGAGCCGCTGTTGCGCCGTGAGCTGCCGGAGCTGGTCGGCGAGCTGGCCCGGCTGCGCACTGTCCAGGGCGACGAGCTGGACTTGGCGATTACCACCAACGGGCATCTGTTGCAGAAACTTGCCGGCCCGCTTGCGGCTGCGGGGCTAAAGCGGGTGACGGTCAGCATGGACGCCGTGGATCGCGAGCGGTTCGCGCGCATCACGCGCGTCTCCAACGGATTTGACAAGGTTTTGGCAGGTATTCGCGCCGCCAAAGAGGCAAATTTAGGTCCCGTAAAAATCAACTGCGTGCTGCTGCGCGGTTTTAATGACGACCAGATTACCGAATTCGGCCGCTTTGCCCGCGAAGAAAACGTAGTGGTGCGCTTCATCGAGTTCATGCCGCTGGAAGAGGACCGCGTGTGGTCGCCTCAAATCGTAGTTCCGCTGAAGGAGATTCTGCAGCGGATGGCGAGCTTCCGGCCTTTGCGCGAGATCGAACACGGGGCGAGTGAGACCGCGCGCCGTTACGTGTTCGACGACGGCGTCGGCGAGATCGGCATCATAGCTCCGGTTTCCATGCCGTTTTGCGGCCATTGTTCGCGGGTGCGGCTGACCTCCGATGGCAAGATCCGCACCTGCCTGTTCTCGGTGATCGAACACGATCTCTACGGGCTGATGCGCCGCGGCGTCAGCGACGAGCGCTTGTCGCAGTTCATCATTGAAGCCATCAGCCAAAAGGAAGAGCGGCATCACATCGGCGAGCCGGGTTTCGTGCCGCCCTCGCGCAGCATGGTACATATCGGAGGGTAAGGGTGGCACAACTCCCACATCTGCCAAAAGCGGGCAGATATGGGGCACCGTCGAAGGTCGGAGGACAAGGTACCGCGACACTGGTCCTAATTCCCACATCTGCCAAAAACGGGCAGATATGGGGCACCGTCGCACAACTCCCACATCTGCCAAAAGCGGGCAGATATGGGGCACCAAGCCACTTGCTTATGAAAGTTGCAACGAACCCGCGGGTTCGTGCATCATTAGAGCTGAACTATCCCCTGGCTTCAACAACCCCGCGGGTGGGGCTCGGTGGGCTTCCCATCACGGCAGTGCACCCGCTGAAGCCAACGGAAGCTTTCAACATCCCCGTTCCGCCGCTTTGCGGAACTGAAGGCGAGAAAAACTGTGGCTACGGCTATTTCTGCGAATCAAAGCTGTTCTCTCGACAACTATCTGGTACTTCCTGATCTCTCGATGGACGCCCGTATTGCGGCTGCCAGGCAAGCGCTGGGAGAAGAATGCGTCATCCTCGGGCATCACTACCAGCGCGACGAAGTGATCCGTTTCGCGGATTTTCAGGGTGACTCCTACAAACTCTCACAGCAGGCCGCGGCGGCGAAGGGCGCTTACATCGTGTTTTGCGGCGTGCACTTCATGGCCGAAAGCGCCGACATCCTCGGGCGTCCCGACCAGTCCGTGATCCTGCCCGATCTCAACGCCGGCTGCTCGATGGCCGACATGGCTGAAATCTCGCAGGTGGAAGACTGCTGGGAGCAGTTGGTAGCGCTCGGCATTACCGCGGACGACGGCAAAGGACTGTCGCCGATGACGTACATTAACTCGGCGGCGGCCATCAAGGCTTTCTGCGGAGAGCGCGGCGGCGCCGTCTGCACCTCGGCGAATGCAGCCTCGGCGCTACGCTGGGGACTGGCGCGCAATCCCAAGGTGTTTTTCCTGCCCGATCAGCATCTGGGACGGAACACCGGCTACGCGATGGGCATTCCGCTCAACGAGATGGTGGTGTGGGACCCCTTCATGCCGATGGGCGGGCAAACCCCGGAGCGTCTGCGTGCCGCCCGCATCATTCTCTGGAAGGGACACTGCTCGGTGCATCAGCGCTTTTTGCCGGAGCACGTGGAGCGCGTGCGCACCGCTTATCCGGGTATCCGCGTGATTGTTCATCCCGAGTGCCGATGGGAGGTCTGTCAGAAGGCCGACGACATCGGATCGACCGAAAAGCTGCGCAAGCTGGTGGAGGAATCGCCTGCCGGAACCCGTTTCGCAATTGGAACCGAGATTCACCTGGTAAACCGGCTGGCCAAACAGCATCCGGAGAAGCCGATCATTACGCTCGACGATGCTGGTTGCCTGTGCACCACCATGTATCGCATCTCACCGCAGCACTTGTGCTGGGCGTTGGAGAGCCTCGTCGACGGCGTCGTGGTCAACCAGATCAAGGTGAATCCGCAGGTGAAGCATTGGGCGCGTGTCGCGCTGGACCGCATGTTGGAGATCCACTGAACGGCGGGGCTATAAACGGGTTTCGAACAGCTTAAGGCTATGCTGTCGACCGCATGCTTGAGATCCACTGAATGCATTCGGAATGACGCTTCGCGTAGAATAAGCGTGGATGCGAGACATGCGCACTTTTTCCTTACACGAGGCGCAGGCGATGCTGCCGGTTCTGGAGTCGCTGCTGCGCGCTTCGATCGAGTCGAAACAGAAGATCGAGGGGATCGAAGCCGAATTGCAGCACGTGCAGGAGCGAGTTTTCCTGGATGGCGGCACGCTGCTCAACGTCAAGCTATGGGCTCGCCGCGGCGCCGAGCGCGACAAGGCTCTGCGCAAGGCGAAGGACGCGATTGCCGAAATCAATGCCATCGGCGTGCAGGTGAAGGACCTTGAGATGGGATTACTGGACTTCCCCTGCAAGGTGGAAAGCGGCGAAATCGTTCTTCTGTGCTGGAAGCTGGGTGAGACCGCAATCACTCACTGGCATGGCCTCGAAGAAGGTTACGCCGGGCGCAAGCCGATCGACGAACGTATCCAGCGAGCCAAGCCCGATCAGATCAACTAGGGCGGCGTGGGGCTGAGGCAACGACCCCACATTAGCTCCGCCTTCCGCTACGCAAATGTGGGTCACCCCCGGCTGTCATGTTGAGCGCAGCGAAACATCCCGAGGAAACTTTGTCCTACCAGCGCCGCTGTGAGCTTTTCGATAAATCCGTCGGCTGCACCTCAGCCCCATACTGTGCCGGGATTCTTCGCTGCGCTCAGAATGACAGCCCGGAATCTGCTTCGGCTGCGTTCAGCGCCTGACGCTCCAAGCTATGGCTGACACTTCAAGCCATGAAGAATCTTTTAAAACTTGAGAAATCCGGTGCCTGGCGAAACCTATTCAGAATGCCTGGGTTTCTACTAAGATGAAAAGGTGTGTTCAGGGGGAGCTATGTCTAGAACGGGCACGGCATTTCTCGCTCTAATCAGCTTGGTTGCTGTTGCGGGATTGATGATTGGCTGCAATGGTTTTTTCGTCTCGCCGACTTCGCTGGCCAGCATTACGGTTAGTCCAGCTACGGCGGTTCTTAGCTCCGCGAGTGGCGCCGGGACTCTGACAATTTCCGCCAGCGGTCTACTAGTCAACGGCAACAGCTCCACTATCTCGCCGGCCTGGACGACTTCCGATACCACGGGCGCGGAAATTACCATCAGCCCCACCACCGGGTCGTCCACGATAGTCACGCCTGTGACCGGGGCTGGCAATACAGCAACAGTGACGGCCACTTCCGGCGGGCAGAGCGCGACGGTTCCGATCGATGTCATTACCGGCACAATCAGCAGTATCACCATAAATCTGTCGACCACGACTGTGACACCACCGGGAACCGTAAACGCGACAGTCGTCACGGACAGCGGGATCACGATTCCAGCTAACTTTGTTACGTGGACTACCCCTTCGGGCGCGACCATCAGCGGCAGCGGCAACAGCGCGGTTTTTACGTTTTTGACCGCCACAGCCGGAACGACGGCGACGATCACTGCGACTGTCACGACCAACGGCAACTCGACACTCACTGCGACTTCACAGACAATTACCGTTATTTGAGGCGGAAGCGGATGGCAGCGTATCGGCAGCGGCTTGTCAGCGCTGGCAGCTACTTGTAATTGTTTAGGGTGTCATTCTGAGCGACCACAGGGAGCGAAGAATCCCAACACGGCGTGGGGCTGAGGCGCAGCCGAAGGATTTCATCAAAAAGTCCAGAGCGGCGAGGAGTGGGTCAGTTCCCTAGGATGCTTCGCTACGCTCAGCATGACATCCTAAGTTATGTCTCTTGAGAAACCACAGTAAACATTGGCGTTCACTTCGACTACGGTCCCGGCTTTTGCTGTGGTATGCCGGAGCGCTCTGCACTACAATTTCTACGGAATCATCTCTCGTGCTTAAGAAGTCCAGAAGATCTCTTCCCAACATCGCCGTCGTGTGCCTGTGCGGGTGGCTGCTTGCGCTCGCGCTGTTTTCAGCCGGCTGCAAACGTGGTTCATTGCGGTCGAACGAGATCGCCTACGTCGCGGTTCCCCAGGCTGTGCTGCGCGACCGTTTGGCCGCGCTCTACAACAAAGTTGGAACGGTTACCAACGGGCAGAAGGTGGAGATTCTGGAACGGCAAAAGCGTTTTGTGAAGGTGCGGACCGCCGGCAACCAGGAAGGTTGGATCGAGCAGCGCTATCTTGCCGGCCAGGACGTCTTCGACGGCTTCGCAAAGCTCGCCAAAGAGAATGGCACGACGCCGGCCCAGGCAAAAGGCGCGACGCGAGCCGAACTGAACATGCATCTGATTCCGACGCGTGACGCGGAAAAGCTCTATCAACTGGCCGAAGGAGAGAAGGTCGACATTCTGAAACGGGCTACCGCGGAAAAGCAGACGCCGGGCGCGCCCAAGGGCTTCAGCGTATCCAACCAATCCAAACCCGAGCCGCGAAAGCCAGGCTCCAAACCGGCGGTGAACGGCAAGGGTGCTTCGGCCACGCCACCCGCCACGGTACGGGATGCAAACCCGCCGCAGGTGGTCAACGCCAGTGTTCCGCAAGCGGCGCCGGCCGACGGCAAGCCCGCCGAAGCCAAGCCGATGGATGACTGGTGGCTGGTGCGCGACAAACAGGGGCGGGTGGGATGGGTGCTGGCCAGAATGATCGACATCGATGTGCCGATGGAGGTCGCGCAATATGCCGAAGGCCAGCGAATCCAGGCCTGCTTCGTTCTCAACCGCCTGCGCGACCAAGACAAGGACGTGCCGCAGTACCTTGTGCTCATGACCGAGCCCAAAGACGGCCTGCCGTTTGACTTCAACTCCTTCCGGGTATTTACCTGGAGCCTGCGCCGGCATCGCTACGAAACCGCCTATCGCGAACGTAACATTATGGGATTTTTGCCGGCGAGCGTGGGTACTCAGAACTTCGACAAGGAAGGAACGCAGCCGATCTTTACCTTGAAGCTGCAAAACGAGGGCGGCGAAGCGAGCGCTCACACCTACAGGCTTGCCGGTACACTGGTGCGGCGCGTGCTTGCCCCCGGGGAAGAGACTCAGAAACTCGCCCAGATCCATAGGGAACACAAGAAGAAGGCCGCCGCGCCAGGCCATCACCGCCATTCTCCGTAGAGTAGTGTCCCGGAAGTTCTGCAACAAATCCTTAGGGTGTCATTCTGAGCGACCAAAGGGAGCGAAGTTGAGGCGTTGAGGCGGCGTCTGAGCCGCCTGCCGAAATCCTGAGCAAAGCGAAGGAACTCGGAATCCCTCCACAGCATGGAGCGAAGAATCTGCTTTTGAGTTGAGGGGTGAGAAAAGCAGATCCTTCGCTGCTTCACCCCAGCAACGGCAAAAGCGGCCGTCGCCGGGGACCCCGGCGCTCAGGATGACACTCACCCCCTGAGCTGGCCAGGGTTCCCACCCCGGCCATCCGCCCGGCACTATCTGGAATCCAATCGAGCGGGAGGGCTTCGCAATGGCGGAAAAGGTTAAGGAGCTGCATCTCCAAAGGGATTACAAGAGCTTTCTTTACTTTATCGACGGCAATGGAAACGTCTGCCAGAAGCCCAAGTCGGGCCAAGGCGATACCCAGATACTGGTGCCGAACGCGGTCGAGCGCGACAACCAGTATCTGTACTTCATCGACAAGGAAGGCGACGTCTCCCGTTCCCCGCGAGGAACCAAGAAGCGCGCTGCCGCCTGAGCTCTATGGACAATTCAGGTTGGAACATGTACGTCTTCCGGGACGGGCGGAGGATTGTTCCGGGGCAGAGACTTGTCTCTGAGCTGCGCGCCGCGCTGGCGGCCCTCGAACGGGGGCCCAGCCTTTCACCGGATCGGCTGCTGGATGCGTTGGTTGCCGCCGGTGAGTTGGAATGCGCGCTCACTGATGCCGGCTCCGAGCTGGCAGCGCGCGCGGCGGCCATCAGCGATGCCGTAGCCGGCATGCTGGTGCGTACGGCGATCAATCACCCCAGCGAGCAGGACTCGCCGTGGGCCCCGGCCGCGCGAGACGCGTCCAGCGGCGAAGATTCCATCCGGCAATTGCTGGCGCAACTGGAGTCTTTGGCGCCTCCGGCGCAGTTGCACCTCAGTGTTCACGAGGGCTTTGCCTACTACGCGCTGCACCCGCTGAAGATTGTGGACCTGCTGCGAGATGTCTTGTCCGGGCCGGCGGCAGGCGCCGGTTTTGCACCGGACGTGCCAGTGGCGGTGCTGGGGATTCGCAGCATTGGGGCCACCTTGAGCGCCGTGCTGAAGGCAGCGCTCACACAGCGCGGATACGCCGCCGACCGCACCACGGTCCGCCCAACCGGCCACCCTTATGACCGCAAACTCACGCTGGACAGGCAGCAGATGGCGTGGATCGAGGCTCACCACGGCGCCGAGTTCATGGTGATCGACGAGGGCCCGGGGCTGAGCGGATCGTCGTTTCTGGCGGTTGCCGAAGGGCTCGTCTCAGTCGGGGTGCCGCAGGAAAAAATTCTTCTGATCGGGAGCCGCCAGCCCGATATCGCTCAACTGCGTTCCCCGAATGCGGTCGAGCGCTGGAGCCGCTTCCGCTTCATCTGCATGGCATCGCACCCCTATTGTCCGGAAGGCGCCGCGATAGCCATCGGAGGCGGTGTGTGGCGGCAGGAATTCCTGGCCGATTTGAGCGATCCGCCTGCCTGCTGGACGCAACTGGAAATGGCGAAATTTCTCTCCGCCGACCGCGGACTCTTCTACAAGTTCGAAGGCTTCGGACACTTCGGCGGCGATATCGGAAAGCGGGCTTGCGCGCTGGCGGCGGCCGGCCTGGGACCGGCGTATCTGGGCAATGAATCAGGGTTTGGCATTTACCGGGTGAGCCGGGGCCGAGGGCTGAAGCCGCACGATCTTTCGGGGAGATTACGGCATTTGGCAGGCTATTGCGCCTTCCGCCAGCGAGAGTTCAAGGCCGACGATTCGCAGC
>JBEKBO010000041.1:0-33056 GCA_050015355.1 Candidatus Korobacteraceae bacterium
CCTGATGGACATCCAGGCCGATATACTTTGCGCTATTCACCAGGGTGCTCCTTTCGTAGGCTGTTGTGGTTGCGCTCACAACCTACTCCTAAGGGGCGCCCTTTTATAATGCGTTTACGCCATGCTGGCAGTCCTCATCGGTTGTGGTCTGCGCCGGGCAGAAGCGGCCGCATTGAGAATGGAGGACCTACAACTCCGGGAGGAACATTGGGTTATTGCCGACCTCAACGGCAAGGGCGGACACATTCGAACCGTACCAGTGCCGGATTGTGTCAAGGCGGCGATCGACCACTGGGCGATCCCGGCGTGCGTCACCTCTGGGGCGTTGTTTCGACCACGCTCGTCCAGATAGCGCAGCGAACGATCGCTGAGGGCGGGTTGGCTTTTCTCGTGGACCTCCCCTTTTGGGTCAGAACGGGAATGGAAATTCTGCAGTTCGTCGCGCAAGCGCCTGCGTTCGCAAGGCGAGGATTGGACGCGAAGGCGCTACTCGAGTTGCGCGGCACCGAGCCTTTTTTCTTTCTGCTGAATGGCTGGAACGAAATCTCCGAAGGAACGGCCGAGTCCGCCGTACAAGCATTGCGCGAACTGGAACAGAACTATCCTTCCGCCGGAATCATCGTCGCAACCCGCACACACCGACTCCGGCCTCCGCTGCCAGGAGCCTTTCGCGCGCAGCTACTTACCCTGCGGCGATCGCAACGCGACCAGTACCTTGTCATCGCCCTGGGAAAATCGGCTAACGACCTTGCCGCAAAGCTCAACAATAGCCGGACGCTCGATGGGCTCACGCGGACGCCGCTCATTCTCGCGGAAGTGACGGAGTTGTTCCGTATCGGACGTATGAACTGGGTGGTGTGGTAGCAGCGCTCGGAGCAAGCCGTTGCGATGACGCGCTGGAGCTGCTAATGGAGATCGCAGGCCCGGATGGAAAAGGAGTCGACGCAATTGGCGAATCTTGGATCGAAGCGATAGGGATGATCGAGGGCACGCGGTCGAGCGAGATATTGCTGTCGTTTGTGGACCCGAATGCGAAACTGTTCAATCGAGAATTCATCCCCGACCACCGGCACGGCGACCTCCTGGCGCAACTCCTGGCCGAACGCGCCGCGAAAGACAAGACGCTCAAGGGCAAATTGGTCGAACTCGCGAATGGCGATCTGCCACCGACAAAGCGAATGCTTCTCGCAAAAGTCTTCAGCCAGTTCGCCGGCGAGGATGATCGCGTGCAGGGACTTTGCATCCTTCGCGACGACGGCTCGGGTGTTCCCTACGAGCTTGTGCGATCGATGGAGAATGCTTTTCTCGAGCACCGTCCCTACGGAGCTTCCGGCAACGCCTACACGCTCTCTCCGCTCGGATGCAACGCGGTTCGAAAGCGGCTGTTTGAAATGGTGATCGGTGATCCACATCGGAAGGAGTCGGCGTTCGCCTTGCTCGGTCAGATTGAGGTATGGCGCCTTGAGCATGGACATCCCGCAGATGAGCCGCGGCATTCCGTGATCGAGTCGGAAGTCTCGTGGCCGCCTCTCCTGTCGTGAGGCAAGGTGAAGTTTGTAGTCGACAAATTCCGGAGTCCGAAATCCTGGCACGATGCCGACTAAGCGGTGTCCGACAATGAGCCCTCGCCGGCGCTGTCCGCAGAAGGTTAATCGCTATTTGCCGGAGTCCAGCACCTGGACTGCACCAACCCCGGAGTCCAGGCATCTGGACTTCACTCCCAGGCCAGTTACTCTTCGTCAACGATTTGCGGTGGGCAAACAAGCTTCCTAGCTGCCTGGTATTGGGGTTCGTGTAGGCGCGGTGCAAGCTACAGCGGACGCCCAGTTTGACCGCATTATCAATACGTTCGCCGGCCTCACCGCTGGACGCGACGGACTATCAAAACCCGATCCGGCTGTCCGGCATGCTTGTGTTCAACCGCCCGGGGGAGGCCCCCGTGTCAAACAACTGATGCAACGTAGCCGCGGGGCTGGATGATCGGCAATGGCTTCAGTCGTAGCCCCCAAGCGCCGATAGCAATGCCGCCGACCTCAGTTACTTTGAGCCGTGGAGGAGGAACCAGGCCTTGACGTCGTCTCGCATATCGGCGAAGGGATCGTCTGCCGCCGTCTCTCCATCCTCATCATTTCCCAGGACATTTTTCTTGAACCATTGGCGCCGTTGCTCAAGATCCTGCGCGCTCCGATGACGCCCGGCACTCTTGTGCTTTGCCGGCGGTGGCGGCGGAAAAAGTCGGGCGGGCACCTGCAGGAGTGTCGCGAGGCCACCGGGACCAACTTTTATTGCGCGGAGCTGCTCACAGAGACGGACCGCCTGATCCCAATTGTTGAAGCGGTAAGCGTTGAGCGATCGTCGCAATTGTTTCATCGGCAGCGTGGCTGATATTGGGCGTCCAACGTCAAAATATTTCAACTGCCGGCCGGCCAGGGCAGAGAGCGCCCTTTGGGATCAGTCGGGTCGAGGGAAAGTGTTTCGATGTCCAACACGACATTTCGTCGCGTTGGGGTGGGTGAAATACGCATTTGTTACCTCCAAAGGAAAAGGCAACCGCGGTGGTTGCCTTCTGTGTTGAATTGACTGCGCTGAACGTTGTTCTACTATTACGGCAAAGAAGGGCAGTTAATCATCTAGAAAAATGGCAAGGCGTTGTTTGACTTTGTGGGCCGACCGCCGGAGTTGACATTCCCAAACCGTGAGAACCCGCCAGCCGGTGCGTCGGAGTTCCAACCGCACGCGACTCCAGCAGCAGGTGAGCTACAAACCCCTCCTCCGGGGGCAGCCCCCGCGACCCTCAATCACAAGGACTTACTTGGGCTTTCCGTTGAGCGGGAACCACATGATTGTTGCTCGACCCAACCAGGCGCGAGGAAAGATTCCCTAATTCGCCGTTGAGTGGGAAAATGGTGCCAGTCTTTTCATCAGACCTGAAATGCCATGAGGTGGCGTGATGCGTTTCTATGGCCGTTTTCTTCTGTGGCTCCTGCCTATCCTGTTTATTCTCTCGACCACCAATCTGATAGCGGCTCAAAACACAAAACAGCCCCCCACAGGTTACACTGCCACACTCATCAAGCAAGCCGAGAGCGGAGACGCAAAGGCTCAGTTCAACCTTGGCCTGATGTATGCCACTGGTCAAGGTATCTCAAAAGATGAAACCGAGGCTGCGCGTTGGTATCGCAAGGCTGCTGAGCAAGGAAATGCGGGTGCTCAGTGCGATCTTGGCGTGGCGTATGCCAATGGTGCGGGGGTTCCAAAGGATGAAGCCGAGGCTGCACGGTGGTATCGCAAGGCAGCCGAACAGGGAAACGCACGGGCTCAGTACAACCTTGGCTTGATGTATTTCAATGGTGAGGGTGTTCCCAAGGATGAGGCGGAAGCAATTCGTTGGTACCGCAAGGCCGCTGAACAGGGAGACCAACGGGCTCAGCACAACCTTGGCGTCGCTTACGCCTATGGCCTGGGAGTACCCAAAAACGAGGCCGAGGCTTTTCGCTGGCACCGCAAGGCTGCCGAACAGGGAAACGCAGAGGGTCAGTACAGCCTTGGCCTGATGTATGACACTGGCCGAGGTGTTCCCAGGGATGAGGCCGAGGCTGCACGGTGGTATCGCAAAGCCGCTGAACAGGGAAACGCACTCGCTCATTACAACCTTGGCGTGGCGTATTCCAACGGTGAGGGTGTTCCAAAGGATGAGGTAGAGGCGTATTTCTGGATGAACCTTGGAGCGTCAACCTTGGGTGAGAAGGCTAGGTCGGCACGCGATGGAGTCGGGGAGGGGCTGACGCCAGAAAAACGTCTGGAAGTCCAAGAACGTTGCCGGGAATGGCTGAAGACACATCCATCGATGCACGATTGATCTGGAGATTATATGGCTAACCGAACGTTTGATCTTCTCTTCCTGCAGGATGACGGAATTGCTCATATCTATGTCAAAACCTGTTCTCGTGGAGCATACAAAGGACACGAGGATAAGATCCTCATTACCAGAAAGTGCATGGATATTGGCGAACTTGAATACTGTGCCAATAGCATGAAAGAAGAACTGGATCGGGTGGTGTCAGCCGCTAGAAAGGAATTTGCCGAGGCGAGGCGGTAAGCGTCAGCCCACCAATCACCATCCAACAGAAGAATCATTTGCGGACGAGCCGCCTGGGCACCAGCATCGGGCTTCGACCGTGGAATCCAGCCCTGAAAAAGCTGCTGTCCGCCAACTACGATGTCGGCTATTCCAGGCATCGGCGGTTGCGCGGGGGTTGCGGATTCTGCCGTACTTTGCCGCGTTCTTCCGAGCTAAGTTGTTGATCTTCTTTAGAATCAGCAAGCTCGCTAGAACTCTGGATCAGCATATCGGGGTTCGAATCCCTGGGGGGCAGCCAAATTCCCTTCAAGCATTCACGGCAGCTCAACGGGGCCGTCCCTGTGATCGCCCTCATCCAAGGGTACTTGGTGGCTTTGGCACATGCAGGCCGCTGGCTGGCGAACTGCTGCATGGCTCATTAGAGCGGGATCGGAGTGCCGGGGTACACTTTTGTCTTCCGATTCCTTCCGCGAATCCGGTCTATTTCTTTGTGCGCTTTTCGCCAGCTCGAGCTGCCAGAGCGCGAGCGGCTTCCGGCATCTCGGGAGCAGTCAGTACGTGGGCTATAAGGTCCGCGCATCCAGACGGGTCGATGATGAGGGCAACCTGAAGTGCCCTGGTAATGAACCGAACTCTATCAGGACGATTCACCATGATCAGACTGCGCAAGCCTTCGATGCAGGCTGGATCCAGGGAGAACATGATCTCGTCAAGAGCGGTATCCAGGATTGCGAGAGCAAGGGCAGGAAGGGCCTGTGCGTAAGCGCGGATACGCCCAGGCAGATGACTCTTCTGCAGGATTTGAAAAGCGGCTTGCTGCACGCGCTCGTCCGGATGTTTCAATACTGGCGCGAGATGCGCGACCAAATCAGGATCGCCCATCTCGCCAAGCAGTTGACAGGAGTTGCGCACAAAAAACCAGCGTTCGTCTTGAAGACGCCTGACTGCGATGTACACACCGCTGTGGCGGAATTTGCCAGCCAACCTCAAAATACGAATGCGGGCCGCCGGATCGGACTCCCCTTCGAGACGTTCGACGACTCGTTCCATCGCAGCCGGAAACTGACGAAACAGCATGATAGCGTTCCGGGAAATGTCCGAATCCTCCCGATTGCCTAAACATAACTCGATGATCTTGTCGATTGCGTCCAAAGAAAGCAGCGTTTGACGCGTCTGACAGCAGCAGTCAGTGTGGGCGCCTGGGCCGGTGCGGATCACCGCGTCGATTTCGGCTGCGATCAGTTGCACCGTTTCAAAATCCTCAGACTGACATGCCTGCGATGCCAGCGTAGCGAGACAGTTGCCGATTGACCGATGACTTTCAGGAGAAGAAGCCGTCCTCTGCAGAGCAGCACCAAGCACCTTCGCTATTGCTTGCACCAGTCCGCTGTGCAGATTTGCAGGTGTAGCCCGAATTAAATCTGGAATCGAGCCAATCAACTCAGACTGATCGCAGTTGCTTGTGAAAGCCATGCAACAATGCTCTACAAGCTCCAGAGCATCCGCCGATTTGTTTTCGGACACCAGGCTCTTAATCGTCCGCAGGATCCGCTGCAGGTCTCGAGGGGAAAACTGCTGCAGCGCAATCAAGCTTGCTTTCTGTTCCGAAAGCGGTAACGCCGAGAACGTCACCTCCTCTCGAACTGGCGCGAGTAATCGCGGCGGAAGTCCCTGTTCTTGAAAGAGACGAACCAATCGCGCGAGAACCCCCTCACCCATTTCGGTTGCGGGCCTGGCTCGTGTTACTACACGTGTTGCTTCATCTTGCGTGGTTGCAAGTTCGGCGTCCGAGGATGCGGACTTCAGGCGAGAAGCCAGCCACTCGGCAGTAAAGCTCTCCCACAACTCAGACGCGAGCTCTTGAGGGACCTTCGATAGAGTCCTGGTGGAGGCGTCGGATACTTTCGTTTCCACACCAGGTATCGCGAGGAAGCGCTCAGGGCCTACTTTTTCAATGAGCAGTGCAAGAGTCTGAACCGCTCTGTCTGGCTGAACATCAGTACTCGTGGCGGAAGTTTTAATCACACCCTGGACTATCTCAAGGATGTCATTGGGACCCGCGTTGCCTAAGTCCTCGATGCCCGCGGCTTTCAACAAAACCTCCACGCTGATCATTCCGGAACCGGCCGCCGTTTGTCCTGCCAATCCACCACTGGTCAAGAAAGATTCGCCGTCGACATTTAGCATCCGATCGGAGCCGTCATCCTCATTTTCCCTCTTTCGTGAGGGAATTATTCTCGCGCCAGAAACAGGTGCGCTCCGCAGGTACTCCTCAAAGCCGCCTGCCTCGACAACGGTCTTGGGGGGAACGGCGATGATCTTCAGCAGATCTCGAAAGTTCGCAAACGTGAACCCGGGTTGGAAGGAGATCGCGGCTATCCCACGCTTTCGAAACGCTGCCTCGAGTGGGGCAAGGGTCCCATCAGACGTAAGCAGGTTGTTGAGCAAGACGCGGCCTTCAGAAAACCCGAAGGTGAACGGTTGCCCCCCCCTCAACAGAACTTCTAGCTTGGTGAAAGCCTGTTCTAGATTCTTTAGTACCGCCGGGTGCTCGACAGGGAAAAGGGCGGTGCTCTTTAGAACGATCTGCAGGCTACGTCCAAAGCCTAGACCGTGAATCTTGAGATCATCGCTTGTAGGCATCGATCAGCGCTCATCAAACATTTTGGCACACTTGAGCCCACCGCACACTAATGTCCTCGAGAGGCAGGCTCAATCTTGACAACCGGGCGGGGCGGCTTGCTCGAACGAATAACGCACTGGCCGCGGCCATGGAACCGGCCGAAGCCGCCAATCACTTCTGTTTCGCAAGTGTCATGGGCTCCATGCCGGTCTTGGTAACGACGGGGGCAGCGGCCGGCGACGCGAGAAATCTGATGAATGCTCTTGCTGCCTCTGATTCCTTGGTACTGGTTGCGACCCCAGCCGAAAACACGGTCATCTTCTGAAGCCCGGGCGGCAGTGGCCCAACCACTTCTATGCCCGATACAGGACGAAGCTCGCTGATCTGCTGGAAGCCGATCTCGGCTTCGCCGCGCGCAACGACCTTGCCAACCGGCTCGGCCGGAATCATCCTGCTCTTGCCCTTTACCTGGTCGGCGATTCCGAGGCGCTGAAACAGTTCCGTGGAGACATAGACGCCGCTTGCGCTATCGGAGTACGCGATTGATTTTGCTCGCAGGAGCGTGTTCTTCAGGGCATCGGCGGAGCTGATATCCGGCTTGGGTGTGCCTGCGCGAACCGCCACGCCAACGCCGGATTGCGCCAAGTCAACGCGACTGTCGGAGATAACCTTCCCCTGCTTGATCAGGTCTTCGAGCGCATAGCCGACCATGATCACGACATCCACCGGCTCACCGCGTTGAATGCGGTTCGGAATCGCTTCCGGCGTAGTCCCCATCGAAGGCCCGGAGATGAGCACGACCTTGTTTCCTGTCGTCCGCTCAAACTCCGGACCAAGTTCGTGAAGCGCGGCGGAAAAGCCGCCCGAGAACATCACCTTAACTTCGGCCGCACCCGCGATAGCTGCAAACAACAGGACGCTTACGAGAACAAACAGTGCTCTCAAAACGGTCGATCTGGCTTCCATTAGAGATTTCCTTTCCAAATATGATGAGCCTTGCAACCAGTGCGCAGCACACATTGTAGTCCCACATGACCACATCACGGCAGGGAGAAGGATGGCGGGGACCGGCCAACAGCCGCTGATCACGGCCGGTGATCATGTTTTCACGGTTTTCGACCTAAGCGGCAGCGTATTCGAAAGAACCAGTTACAGGGTTGATCTCGATGCGCTCCTTCTGGGGTTCGTTCTTGATCGTATCGAGCAACTCGAGTAACTGCGACATCTCCCCTTGCAGGTCGGGATCCGCCGAAATCGAGACATAGCGAATCAGCCGTTCGGTTTGAGCGCCGACCGGCAGCTTCTCGTTTTCGATTCGCGAGACGTGCTCTTTGGTGAGCCCAAGCTTCCGGCCAAATTGCTCGCCGGTCAAGCCAATGTATTTGCGCAAGAAGCGGATTTCCTTACCCGTCAATTCAGAAGGCTTGAGTACGAGCGCAGAGGCGATGATTTGTGTCAGTTGATTGATCTTAGACAACAAGGGTGTCATGCTGCCGCACTGGTTGCATTTAAGCAGCTTCACTTTGCGCAGGACAACATTGTCCAAGCCACTTTCCAGAAAGAGGTAATCTCCACGAACAACGATGGATGTTTCCCCACATTCGCAAACGTTTCGCATGCTGCACCTGCCCTTCAAGGCTCTGAGAGCTATTCGGTCAGAATGGTGAGGACGAGCACGCCGTCAATTTCCATGAAGGCAAAGCCGATCCTCAATTCTCTTTCATCGACGGTTGTTCCTTGCACCGTGAATCGCCATTGCCCAAACCTTCCGTCGAACACTGGCTCTTCACAAATCGTGCCGTGCCGGAGAACATACAGAGCGTCGTTTAGATCGATCTGCAGCTCGCGGATTCCTTTCCAAACATCGGAGTGAAACCGGAAACGGTCCTGCTCCAGACAGGCTTGGAGCTTTGCCTTGTTGAAACGTGCGCCTTCCATGGTTATTGATAAATTATCAATAAAGCGCGCATGCTGTCTAGTTGAAGAAAAAAAACATAAGGGCGGCTGAAAAATCCCGCACCCCTGAGTTCCAGCTCTGCCTAGAATAGCTGAACTCGGGCGCTTGCGCTCGCCGTGGACAGTTGCCACCAGCACCGCAGTCCGGGGAAAATAGTGTGCACTTGATGTAAGCGGTTGAGTGCCAGCGGGATAAACGGCAATGGCGCGGGGATCGATGGAAAATCACAGGCAACGAAAAAAGTGCTTGGAAACAGGTCCGAATCGGGAAAAAAGATAAACAAAAAAAGGGAGCCTGATTTTACACGCTATTATTGTGATCTTCATCACAGCCGAGATCAGCAAAACGCCGTAGACTCCCTTTAAAGTCCAATCCCCTGGCTGGTTTTCACCAGGGAGCCTGAAGCGCTTTCTCAGGTTTGATACCCTAGGGCGGCGTTGAACTGAACCCGGAAAAGCAAGTCTGAGCTGGGAGGTTTGCCGGCAGTTTTGGCGTCGGCCTCCAGATGAAGCAGGACAAAATCCCAGAACCCAAACAGATCGTCAACCAGCGCAGCGCTGCCGGATATGCCGTATCGCGCGGCGGAGGGGCCGAAGAGCGGCTGCGCGAGGCGTTGCTGGCTTCCGGAACCGGTACGTTTTACTGGAACCTGCGGACCAGTGAGGTAGATTGGGACGAAGGCATGGAGCGCCTGTTTGGACTGGCGCCAGGCCACGCGCCTGCGCAAGCCGGAGAATTCCTCAAGTTCGTTCATCCCGAAGATGTTGATGCGGCGCAATCCGCTCTCTCGGAGGCTCAGCTCGGAGGGGCCGACTTTGAGGTCGAGTTCCGCGTCGTCTGGCCGGACGGCAGCGTTCACTGGCTGCATGACAGGGGCCGTGCCGTCACGGATAACCGCGGCAGACCTCTTTACGTGACGGGGGCCTGTGTCGATATCACGCAGCGCAAGCTGGCGGACGATGTGTTACGCCGCTATGAGTTGCTGGCCCGCCGTAGCCGGGACGTCATCTTGTTCGTACACCGCGACGACGGACGCATCCTGGAGGCAAATGACGCCGCAACCGCGGTTTACGGTTACAGCCGCGGGGAATTGCAGTCACGGACGATCTATGACCTGCGCGCCGCCGACACTCACGGGTTGGCGTATGACCAAATGGCGGAGGCCGACCTCCACGGCATCGCATTCGAAACCGTTCACCGCCACAAGGATGGCAGTACGTTTCCGGTGGAGGTGAGTTCGGAAGGCGCGCGCATCGGCAATAGCCCTACTCTGATCAGCGTGATCCGCGACATCAGCGAACGCAAACGTTCAGAGGAGCAGGTGCTCGCCGCCATGAAACTTGCGGAGAGAAGTTTGGCGCAATTGCGGGCCACCATTGACAGCATGTCTGAGGGCATGTTCGTCATATACCCCGACGGAACGTGCCCGCTCGCCAATCCGGCATTCTTCCGCATGTACGGCTTCGCGCCCGATTCCTCGCCTGACGCTGCCACGCAAGCGATTTTGCTGCTGGGAACGTGTGAGTTAAATGGCAACAAGATTCCCCGCGAGCAGCAGCCGGTCTCAATCGCGTTACGCGGAAAAGCGGTGGTGCAACGCGAGGTGATTATTCGCCGCAAGGACACGGGGAAAGAGGTCATCACCAGCATCAACGCCAAACCGGTGCGCGACGGCAGCGGCAGGGTGGCGATGGCGGTGGTGACGGTCGAAGACATCACCGCCAAAAAGCAATCCGAGAAGGCGCTGATGCGCAGCGAGAAGCTGGCCGCCAGCGGCCGGCTGGCCTCGATGATCGCGCACGAGATCAATAACCCTCTGGACGCGGCGATGCAACTGGCGTATCTGCTCAAAGACTCGATCTCGGACACAACGGCGCGCGAACGCCTCGATCTGCTGGTGGGGCAGCTCGGCATTATCAACCGCATCACGAATCAGACGTTGAAGTTGCAGCGGGATTCAGCCAAGCCCACCCAATTCAGTATTGGCGATCTGATCAGGGAGCTGTTGTCGGCGTACGAAAACAAAATCGTCAAAAGCGGCGTAAGCATCCAGACGCGCTTGGACGACGAGCGCGGTGTCCTGGGGTATAGCAGCGAGATTCGCCAGGTCATCTCGAACCTGCTGATTAACGCGCTTGACGCCACTCCCGCGGGCGGGAAAATCACCATCCATGTCTACGATTCTCTCGACTGGCGTTCAGGCACGGGACGCGGCTGCCGCCTGACCATCGCCGACACGGGCAGCGGCATTGACCCGCAACATCGTTCGCGGCTTTTCGAACCGTTTTTCACCACCAAAGGCGAAAACGGCACGGGTTTGGGACTCTGGGTAAGCAGCGGCATCGTCAGCCGGGCTGGCGGCTCGTTGCGAGTCTGGAGCACCAATCGGCCCGGACGCTCAGGCACATGCTTCTCTGTCTTTTTGCCCGATGCGGGGGGCTAAAGCTCCGGGATACAATTCTGAAATCGTTCTAGCAGGCTGCTGAAAAACTCGTAGCAGTGTCATCCTGAGGTCGCGCCGGTTTTGCGCGACCGAAGGATCTGCTTTATTCGCAGCACGCGCAAACAGCAGATCCTTCGCTCCTCCACCCCAGCAACGGCAAAAACGGCCGTTGCCGGGGACCCCGGCTGCGCTCAGGATGACACCTCGGAGAACAATTTTTCAGCAGCCTGTTAGAGTCTTAAACCTAAGGAGTTCACACTTCCATGAAGCCCTTTTATGTACGCCTGCATGCTGCCGATAACGTTGCCATCATCGCCAATCCAGAGGGAACTTCCAAGGGCACGGAATTTGCCTGTGGGCTGACTGCTCTGGAATCGATTCCCCAGGCCAACAAGATCGCTTTGGGCGATCTCGCTCAGGGCGATCCGCTGGTTCGTTACGGTGAAGTGATTGGTCACGCCAGCCGCGCAATCCCGAAGGGTGCTTGGGTTCGTGAAGACTGCGTGACGCTTCCGTCGGCGCCTGATCTCGATCAACTGCCGCTGGCCACCGCCACGCCGCCGCCGCTACCCGCTCTGGAGGGCTTCGCCTTCCAGGGTTACCGCAACCCGGATGGAAGCGTGGGCACCAAGAACGTCCTCGGCATTATGTCGACCGTGCAGTGCGCCGCGCCGACCCTGGAATACGCCGTGCGCCGCATCAAGACGGAGATCCTGCCGCGGTATCGCGGAGTGGACGACGTGGTCGCCATCACCACGCCTTACGGTTGCGGAGTGGCCATCAACGCGCCGGGCGCGCAGGTTCCCATCCGCACGCTGCGGAACATGGCTCTCAATCCGAATCTCGGCGGAGAAGTGATGTCGGTGAGCCTGGGATGCGAGAAGCTGCAACCTTCCGTGCTCGCGGGCGACGCCTTCCCGATTCTGCCGAACGAACCCTGGGTGGTGCGTCTGCAAGACGAACAATATCGCTGCTTCGGGGACATGATTGCCGCGATCATGCGCATGGCCGAGGCCCGCCTGGAGAGGCTCAACCGGCGCGCGCGCACCGCCTGCGCGGCTTCCGAGCTGAGCGTAGGCCTGCAGTGCGGAGGCAGCGATGCATTCTCCGGAGTGACGGCCAATCCCGCGGTTGGTTATGCGGCGGACCTGCTGGTGCGCGCCGGAGCCACGGTGATGTTCTCCGAGGTGACTGAAGTTCGTGACGCGGCACACCTGGTTACGCGCCGCGCGGTGAATGTCGACGTGGCGCGCGCGTTCACCCGGGAAATGGCGTGGTACGACGAATACTTGCGCCTCGGCGAGGCCGACCGCAGCGCCAATCCCACGCCCGGAAACAAAAAAGGCGGACTGGCAAACATTGTCGAGAAGGCGCTGGGGTCGGTGGCCAAGGCAGGCAGTACGGCGCTGACGGCGGTTACCGGTCCCGGCGAGCGCGTGAGAAGCAAGGGCCTGGTGTTCGCGGCCACTCCGGCCAGCGATTTCATTTGCGGGACCCTGCAAACCGCCGCCGGCATGAACATGCACGTTTTCACGACCGGCGAAGGAACACCCTATGGCCTAGCCATCGTGCCCGTGATCAAGGTGTCGTCGCGCACCGCTCTGGCCGAGCGCTGGCCGGATCTGATTGACGTTGATGCCGGACGCATTGCGACCGGCGGCATGACCATCGAAGACGTCGGCTGGGAAATCTTCCGCTTGATCCTCGATGTGGCCAGCGGCCGCAAGCAAACCTGGGCGGATCAGTGGGGTCTGCACAACGCGCCTGCATTGTTTAATCCGGGTCCGGTCACGTAGGTCTGCCGCGGGTATAGTACAGCTCCCGAATAGGTATATACCAACCTATCAAACTGTCATGGCGAGCGAAGTCGAGCCACCTTTTGTTCCTGCTGCCGAAAACAAAGGGTGGCTCCGCTCCGCGCCCGAACAGCTTCTCGCTTGGCGAATGTTAATGTCGGGTACGCAGCTTGGCTGCTCCGGCCACCGGCGCTCGGCGCTCCGGTCGCCATGACATTCTCTTGGGAATTTTTGGGATACGCCGACTGTGGAATTGCTCTACCGCGCAGCGGCCTTCCCGACGGCTTCGATCAGCGTCGCGGGATCGACCGGCTTTTCCAGCAGGGTGAAGCGATAGCCGCGATCCGCCTGATCCAGGTTGCAGCTCGGAGCGTCGCCGGAGATCAGTACCACCTTGCAGGCCGGGCAGTATTCTCTCAGCCAGGATGCCAGCCGCAGGCCGTTGGTCGGCATGCGGTAGTCGGTCACGATTACGTCCGGCTTCGATTCGATTGCGTGGTTGATTGCGGGAAGACCATCGTAAAACGTTCTGACTCGGAGCCCGGCGCTGCGCAGAACCGCGGAGATTGTGTCGGCCACAAGGCGATCGTCGTCGACAACGAAAACGCACGATTGTTTAGCCATCGCCCACCGTCCGATAGCTTACCTCGAAATCGATGAACATTCCACAACAAAATGCCCGGAGTTTCGCTACAGGAGCGGATTTCAGGGAATGGCATGGTCGAGCCGGGCAGCTTCGGCAGCTCGGCTGCGAACGCCTGGAGCGGTTTCAGAGTACGTGAATGCAGGAGCTGCTCGCCTTCATGGATATAACTTTCGCGCATGGCAACGAAGTTGACGGCAAGTTCCGCCGAAGTAATTCCACTGGAGCTGTTTTAACCTTTAGAATGGTTTCACCGATGGAGACCTTGCCCGTTCACTACGTCGATTCCAGCGCCAAGTTGCAGACGCTGGTCTCCGAAATTGCCGGCCACGACATCGTCGGGCTCGACACGGAGTTTATTTCCGAAGGCCGCTACGAGCCGGCGCTTTGCCTGGTTCAGCTTTCCACCGAAAAAGACATTTGGATTCTGGACCCGCTGGCGGTTTCGAGTTTGGATCAATTCTGGAGCGTGCTGCTGGCGGACGATCGTGAACTGGTGACGGTCGCGGCGCGGCAGGAAATCCGCTTCTGCGCCAAGGGCGCGGGGCGTGCCCCAAGCCGTGTTTTCGATCTGCAGATTGCGGCTGGACTCGTGGGCTACAGCTACCCGCTCAGCCACACCAATCTGGTGTTGCGCACCCTGGGACAAAAGATTCACGGCGGCGAGAGCTTCACCGACTGGCGCCGGCGTCCGCTCACGCCCGTGCAACTGAAGTACGCGGGCGATGACGTTCGCTATCTGATCGAAATGCGCAAGCGCATGGTGCAGCGCGCGGAAAAGATGAATCGCCTGGAGTGGATACAGGACGAATGCCAGCGTCTGACGCAGGACGTTATGGAAGAGCAGGAGAAATGGCGAATCTCCGGAAGCGCTCGGCTTGGCCGCAGACATTTGGCGGTTCTACACGAGGTTTGGCGGTGGCGCGACCGCGTCGCCCGGCAGATGAACACACCGGCCATACGAGTGCTGAGTGACAGCATGCTGGTAGAGGTCGCACGGCGCTCGCCGGTTAGCGTCGAGGACCTGTTCGCCATCCGAGGTCTTGACCGCAGGCTGTTGCGCGGCGCCGAACAGGAGATCGTCAAGGCGGTGAAGGAGGCGCTGGCGATTCCGGAGCAGGACCTGCCCACCGACGAACGGCACGACGATCCACCGCAGGTAGCCGTGCTGGCCAAGTTGCTCTCGGTGGCGGCCAATGGCCTGGCGGCCGAACATGAAGTCGATCCCGCTTTGCTGGCCACGACGGCGGACTTGCAAGAGCTTGTGCGCTGGTATTTGCAGCAGGATGGGGCAGCCAAGCCGGCGCTTTTGCAGGGCTGGCGTGCCGACATCATTGCAACTCCGCTGCTTGGATTCTTGCAAGGAGACCGGTGCATGCGGGTGGGCAACGTCAAACGCGCGAATCCCCTGGTCTTTGACGAATGGCAGAAGCCGCCCCAGCACTGATCGGCCAAATAGTTGAGTGAACGGGAGTTACATCGCGTTCAGTCCGTGCCAGATCCAGATTCCGGCGATCACCAGAATCAGAGCACCTGAAGCGACTCCCAGCAGGCGCACGATAGGCGTCAGCTTGGTGAGCCGCGCCACCAGTTCCTGCTGCTCCTTTGCGAGGTGAGACTCGGATTCACCCAGGAAGAGCTGATCATCCTCGTGCAGCGAAAGAGTGCCGCGATAAATGACCACGATGACAAGGGCCGCAGTGACGACTCCCCAAACCATCAGCAGCAAATCGATGGATTTCACATGCCACCTCGCAGTTTCCGGCCCGGCACCGTTCAGCGTATGGGTTGCTGCACGCACTTCCACTCTGGCTCGGTGTGGGGGCGCAAAGCGGAGCCAGATTATATCTCCGTTGGGGGGGCTGCGGGCGGGAAAAATTTCTTCCCGTGCGAAAGTTGGATTTGGCGACGGGAGTTTCCGATTCGGTAAGGTTGTTTTGAGCAGACCTGCTTTTGGGAAAATAGCCCCGTTCGCCCGGCGGGCTGGCCTCCACTGGCAACATTAGCTTTGCGACCCGGGACGGCATGGCCGCATCCAATGAACGGAATGTTTTGCATCGCCAGCCGATGGGCCGGCGGCGGGGTCAAAAGCGTTTCGACCCCAGGAAGCGCTTTGTTATAATGAATTTCGAGGAGAGCAGCATGTCCACCACAACCAGCGTCCCTGAAGTCAAGAAAACCAACCCCGTGAATCTCACTCCGACTGCCATTTCCAAGGTCAAAGAGATCATGGCACAGCAGAATCCGATCCCGGCCGGGCTTCGCGTGGGAGTCGTCGGTGGAGGCTGCTCCGGATTCTCTTACACCATGCAGTTTGAAAACGCCCCCGGCGCCATGGACAAAGTGTTCGAGTACGACGGGCTGAAGGTTTATATCGACGCCACCTCCCTCATGTACATGCAGGGCGCTACCGTCGACTACATTGAAACCCTCGAAGGCGCGGGATTTAAGTTCGACAATCCGAACGTGAAGAGTACTTGCGGCTGCGGATCGTCCTTCAACGCGTAAAACGCCACTCGCTCAAAACTTAAAGTCTTTGCAAACCCCTGTGGAAACAGGGGTTTGTGCTTTTGGGGCAGGGTCGCGGCGTTTCCCTGGGTGATCCGTCGGCCCGTTGGGGTGTCATTCTGAGCGACCAAAGGGAGCGAAGAATCCGCTTTTGTTTTCAGGCGCCAGAAAAAGCAGATCCTTCGCTGCGCTCAGGATGACACTCTCCATGAAGTATGTCGGGGAGACCGCTCCAGTTGCGCGCTAGCCTTACTGCGTAGCCGGAACGATGCTGCCGGATGGTTGTCCCGTGGGCATTCCCGTGGCAGGCGAAGTAGGCGAAGGTGTTCCCGTCACACCTGTACCCGGAGTCCCGGTCGTGGTTGGCGTGCCGGGTCCGCTGCGGCCAGCGGGCGAGGTTCCCGAGGGGTTGTTGCTAGCCTGGCCGAAGAACGCCTGCGGGTTATACGGTCCGTGCAGCAGTTGGCCGCGGTCCTGGGCGGGATCGTAGACGAACAACCACTCGTTGTACGCTGATTTCTTGTTGAACTCGTGAATCCCATTTTTCTTGCTGAGGCTTGCCACCCCGATAATTGGACCGCCGCCCCCGCCCGGCTGTGCGCTGCCGGCGGGAGAAGAAAACGGAGAGCTAGGCGAACTTGTAGTCTGGCCGGGGGAGCCCGTGGCTGGCTGGCCGAACAGGCCTACATCCGTCTTCGGCCCAGTACTGCCCGTGGTTCCCGTGGTGCCGTATGTAGCCGTTCCCGTCGTGCCTGAGGTAGTGTCGGTGGTTGCGGTGGTGCCTGTGCCGGCAGTTGTAGAGTTGGTTGCAGTCGTGCCACCTGGGGTTGAGGTGGTATTGGCACCCGTCGTTGCCGTAGCCGGGTTTGGCTGCCCGGGGGCGCCACCAAAGTTCAAGTTGAAGAGTCCGGATTGTGATCCAGCTTGCGGGGTGTTTGCCTGCCCGGGAAGTTGCGCCGGGGCGCCGACTCCTCCGCCCGAGAGCAACTGGATTTCGCCATAGCGTACCAGCCGCCACGGACCACCCGTAATGGGGTCCTTGTATCGCTTGCGGAGAAAGCGCAGGGTGTTTGTGCTCTCGAGGTCTTCAATGCGGACAGGGTAGCGGCCGAACTTTTTGTAGTAGCGCTTGATGGCGCGGGCATATTGTTCGCCGCGATGAACCATTTCGATCTCGCGGTCGCGTTGAATCTGTTGCGCCAATCGGGGAGCCGCCGCGGTCAGGGCGATCATCATCAGGGTCAGTACGACCAGGAAGATGATCAGAATGTAGCCCGCCTCGGAGCGTCGGCCCCCGCCCGCTGGGTGGCGAGCCCCGCCCCCTGGGGTGGTTGAGCCTCGTCGGCGTATTAAACTGCTATACCGCATGGCTGTGATTAACTCTGCGTCAGGGGCAGCGTCTGCCGTACGTTGCTGATAACGTCCTCAACCTCGACCGAGGTGGGCGTGATGCGCAAAATCTTGTAGCGGCGATTTACAATATCGCCTTGACTGGCCACGAACACGTCGTCCCCTTGTGAAAGAAATACCTTGTTCTCCGCGCCTTGCCGGTTGGCAAAGCCGAAAAACTTGAGATTAATGGTCGGCGGAGGCGGCGGTGTATTTGCGGCCGACATCGGCATCGGAGGAGTAACGACTTTGGGTATTTCCTTCACCGGTTCGGCCCCGGCGCGAAAAATGTTCCGGCCGTTTCCCTTGTATTCGACGTCCGCGGAGTTCTTCAGCAGGTCAAGTCGCAAGCGCGGGTCAAGATTGTTTTCCGGCAGAAGCTGGGCTGGAGTTTTGCCGCCGAGTATAGGCTGCAAGGCTGGCGTACTACCCACCGTGCTCTCCAACGGCGAATAGTTGAACCCGCGAATCAAGAAGAAAACGCTGATCAGCACGAGAACAACCGCAACCGCGACCTTCTTCGGGTTTTCCGTTCCAATCTTCACAACTCCGCCGCCTTCAGATAAGTCTGCATTTTAAGGCTGAGACGGATAGATCCGCCCTGCGATTCAGCCAAGTTCACGCTTCCAATCACCAGGAGCATTTTGCTCCTTTCCAGGGCGTTGATAAACCGGATTTCCGAGTCATAATTGCCCGTCATATCCAGCGTCAGGTTTATTTCGGTAAGCTTTGGGTTCGCCAAAGGCTTTACATCGGTAGGATTGGGCTTTTCGGTGACATAGGTTATGTTCGCCAACTGGACGTGGCTTTCATTAGCTGCCTTGGCCAAGGCTTCGGAGATCACCGAATAACGGTTGGCGAAGTCGTGGGCATAGAAGTCGGCGATCTGGGTCCGCGCCTCCTCCAGTTTCTTGTCCATGTCGAGCGCCGGAATGGTCTGAATGCGCTTCTGCGCCAACTCCGCCCGCAACACCTGCAACTCTGCCTGCGTGCTCTTGCCGGAATGTATGGCCGGCGACAGCAGGAGGGCGAGTGCGGCAACGTCGACGATAGCCAGGCAGACGATGACCACCAGAAGCTTTCGTTGAGCTTGCGCCACATTACGAATCATCGAACCACTCCATTGCCGCCCGCCGCCGCGTTCGCCTTGGCTGAGCCCGCCGGACGTGCCTGAGCTGCCCGGCCCTTGTTCTCGCCGCTAGATTGCTTGAGGGCTTGGTCGCCGTCCGCTGCGGGCTGTTGAGGACCTTTGTCCGCAGCGGCCTGCTCCGCTGTGGCTTGCGGCACGTACACCATGGAAATATCAAACTGCACGCGGTCGCCGCCGGATGAATTCGGTGCTCCGGGCGAATTCGCTGCTAACGTTTCCAACCGCAATTCCGGCTGCCGGAATGAAGGTGAGTTTTCCAGCCGGCGCACCAGCTCCACCGCTTGGTCGTGCGCGTCACCGCCGACCAGCATATGAATCTCGATCTGGTTGCGGTGGTTCAGCGACGGAGCAATCGAAGTCACGTGCAACCTGGCCGGCATGATGCGCTCCAGCTCCATAAACAACTGGGTCCAGGAGAAGCTGCGACGGGCGATCAAGCCGTTGAGAAACGCCGCCTGGTTGGCGATCTCGCGGTTCTGCGGCTGGTTCAGCAGGGCGATGCCAGCCTGGCGTTGGCGGTCCAGTTTGTCAATCTCGCTCTGGATTTGCGAAACCTGCTCCCGGGCGCTGCGGGTCTGGCGCCATGCATGAAAGGTGTACCAGCACAGCCCCAGGGTCAGCAGGGCAAGCAGAATCGTCCCCGACCCCCAGGTTTGCAGGAACTGCCGAACATCCCTGTAAGGCCGAGTCGCGAGATTGATGTTGAGTCTCATCGAATGCCCTCAGCCGAGAAGTGCTCCGGCCACACCGGAAAGTTCAGACTTGTTCTGCGTTTCCCCGGAGACGCCGAGCGGAACCATCTCTTGCACCGGCAATCCCGTATGTTGTTCCAAGGCCGAGGCAATGCGAGAAAAGTCGGGCAGCCCGGCAATCACCAGGCGCTGAACGCTCAACTTGAAATTGTCCGCAAAGTACACCACGGAAGGATAGATATCGTCAGCCAACTGCTCCGCCGTCAGGGTGCTCTTGCCGCCGTGCTCGAGCGTGCGATACAGCAGCAACTGGTCTCCCTCGACGATCGCAAGGCTGCTGCTCAGCGGGTCGACCTTGAGCGCCAGCGTAGGCTCCGAGGCGTCGATCAGCGCCAGTGCTGAAATCGTGGACGGCAGCACAACTCCAGGATTGCAGCCCAGCTCCCGGAACAGCGTCTCGTAATCGTTCAGCACCGAATCGAGCATGATCGCCGCGATGACCTTGATGCCGTTTGTATCCCGCGCGGCGTGGTAGCTGATGACGGCCTTTTCGGCATCGAAGGGCAATGCCTTCTTGAGCCGGAAGCGCACGACAGCGTGTGCCTCTTCCTTGCGCTCGGGAAGCGTGTCGAAGTCGAGCAGGGCGATGCGGCAAGCGGCGTCGGGCACGATTGTGATGACATCGTGCGCCTGCGCGCCAATCGCCTCCAACACCTTGCCGACGGCTTCTTTCACCACCTCGCGTTGCAGGATGTTCTCCGTCACCAGAGAGGGGACGAGAGCACCGGCGGGAAGCGAACGCGCGCTCACCTGTTCCAACGCGCCGCCGATGGCCGCGGCTCGAGCTCCGATCACTGCGGTCGGGGTTATCTCGCAGGCGAACATCGGTCCCACGGCCGTTCTTTTTCGTTCCGCCATTGGCTTTGCCCGTTGGCCCCCAAAACCATTGTAACTGGACGATTCCGCTGCATCAGCCAGGGGCTTGGCATCGGTTTCGCAGTTGACCCCCATCTATTGTAACGGCTTGCCTGGGAGAATTCCTTACCGGGTTGTTTCGATGAAGGTGACCTTGTTGATCTCCTTCAGCGTGGTAGTGCCGGCTTTGACTTTAGCAAGAGCCGATTCCCGGAGAAAATGCATGCCGTCTTCGCGCGCCACCTTGCGGATCTCCGAGCTCGGTCTCTTCTCGAGAATCATCTCGCGAATGCGGTCGGTTAACTCCAGCAATTCATGAATCGCGGTCCGTCCCCGGAATCCGGTGCCGGAGCACTCGATGCAACCTTCTCCTTCGTAGAACACGATACTCTCATTGGCATCCAGAGGAAGGCCACTGCTTTCAAGCACTTCCGGGGGATAGTGAACGCGGCGCTTGCAGTGATCGCAGATCACGCGAACCAGCCGCTGCGCCAGAATGCAGTTCAACGACGAAACGAAGTTGTAAGCCTCGACTCCCATGTTGAGGAACCGCCCGATCACGTCGACCACGTTGTTGGCGTGGACCGTGGTGAAAACCAGGTGGCCGGTGAGCGCGGAGTTGATGGCAATCTGCGCGGTTTCGGTGTCGCGGATCTCGCCCACCATGATCTTGTCGGGGTCGTGACGGAGGATGGAGCGCAGGCCGCGGGCAAATGTCAGGCCCTTTTTTTCGTTGACCGGAATCTGCGTGATCCCGCGAATCTGGTATTCGACAGGATCTTCGATGGTGATGATCTTGTCTTCGTCGGTCTTGATTTCGTTGAGCGCCGCGTACAGGGTTGTGGTCTTGCCGCTGCCCGTTGGACCGGTCACCAGCACCATGCCGTAGGGCTCGGCGATGTAACGGCGGAATTTTCTCAGATCCTCGTCGCTGAAGCCAACGACATCGAGCGAAAGCTTCTTGAATTTTTCGCTCATCGATTCCTTGTCGAGGACGCGCAGCACCGCATCCTCGCCGTGGATGCTCGGCATGATGGAGACGCGAAAGTCGATGGCGCGAGCGTTGTAGCGCACGCGGAAGCGGCCGTCCTGCGGAACGCGCCGCTCCGAGATATCCAACTCGCTCATCACCTTGACGCGCGAGATGATGGTCTGATGGTGCTCTTTTGCGATGGGCTTCATCGCTTCCTGGAGCACGCCGTCGATGCGGTACTTGATGATGACGGAATCGTCTCTGGTTTCGATGTGGATGTCGCTGGCGCGCCGCTGCAAGGCCGTCAAGATCGTCGTATCCACCAAGCGAATAATGGGACTGATGCCGCTTTCCTGGGTGAGCCGCTCGAACGAGATGGTTTCGTCCTGTCCGTTTTCGTCTTCACGGATCACGTCGAGCGTGAAGGTCTCGCCGGCTTCGTCCAGCACGCGCTGCGACTGTTCGGTCTTTTTGAGAATGTCGCTGATCTGCGAGAGCGTGGACACCCGCGGAACAATGCGGCGGCCCAGCAACATGCTGATCTCGTCGATAATCGGCAACTGGCCGGGATCGGCGATGGCGATGGCCAAGCGGCCGTCGGGCAACTCCTCCAGCGGAATGAAATTGTCGCGGAACATCAGATCCACCGGAATCTTGCGAAACAGTTCATGGCGGATATGATGGTTCCTCAGGTCGACAAACTCGCATCGATAGCGATGGGCCAGGTCACGCGCCCGGCTTTCTTCGTCGCCCTCGGCCGCTATCGGAGTCTGAACGAAAAGCTGAGACATGGAAACTCCACAAAACCTCTATCGGTTAACGCCTACGCCCATGCTGAATATAGGCAGGTACAATGAAATTAAGATGAATGCGACCACGACTCCCATGAAGATCATGATGGCCGGTTCGATCAGCGCCATCGCCGCCGTCAGCGCGTTCTGAACGTCCTCTTCAAAAAAATCGGCCACGGAATTCAACATCGCCGACAAAGCGCCGGTGGACTCGCCCACCTCGATCATCTCGACCGAAAGCGGCGGGAAGAGATTTGTCACTTCCAGGCTGTGCGACAAAGTGCGGCCTTCGCGAACGTTCTGCGTGGCCTGGCTGATCGCGTTTTTTATCAGCCGGCTCTGCATTGACTGTGATGCCGTATCCAGCCCCGACACCAACGGTAACCCTCCGCTCAGCAGGGTTGAAAGCATGCGCGCCAGCATGGCTACCTGGTACTTGATCCAGATGCCGCCGAAGACCGGCATCCTGAGCTTGATCTTGTCGATCTGCTGGCCGCCACGGTCGGTGAGCGACCAGCGATGCAGCAGGATTCCACTTCCGGCCAGTGCCAGCACGATGATCGGCAGATACTTTTTTATACCGGTGGCCATCGAAAGCGTAAACATGGTGATTGCCGGCAGATTCTGCCCCAAATCGGCATACAACGCGCCAAAGCGCGGAACGACGAAGGTCACCAGAAAGGTAATCAAAATGGTAACACCGACCACCAGTACCGCCGGGTAAATCAGCGACGTCAGCAGCTTCTTGCGGAACGTCAACGTCATACGCAAAAAGCCCAGGTAGCGGGAAAGCACTTCATCCAGGTTTCCGCTCTTTTCGCCCGCCAGCAGCGTGGTTGAGTAAATTTTGGGGAATACGCCTTGTGCCTCAAAGGCATCCGAGAGAGGTTCGCCCCCCTTAACCCGGTCACGAACGTCTTCCAGCACGGAGCGAAAGAACTTGTTCTTCTCGCGTTTAGCCAGTAATTCCAGGCCCTGTACGATCGGCAATCCGGCGCGAAACAGGGTAAGAAACTGCTGGTTGAAAATGACGAACTGGCTGAGTTTCACCTTGCGTCGAGACGATGGCCGCCAGCCTTGTTTCCCCAGCAATCCCCTGGGCTTGACCGAGTAAACGAGGTACCCCTGCTTGACGTAGCGGGTGCGGACCTCGTCCTCCGAGAATCCCTTCTCGTTCTGCTCGGTTACGTGGCCGCGTTCATCGGCGATTTTGACAAGATATTCGGCCATTGCCGTTTCAATAGGCTACCAGAGCGGGCCCAAGCTGCTGAAGTTGCTCAACAAGATCGACATTCAATCCAGTTTAACACTTGGAGAAGAACTGGATTGTAGCCCAAACCCCGTTTCAGGGCCCAAGTTCCGTCGCTCCCAGCACCTCCACGCCCGTCGGTGGCTGGAACTGAAAGCGCTCGTTGCTGATCGGCACGTTGTCGCGCTCGCCCTCGAAGCGAAAGTCGGTAACAGAGCCGTCAAGAGAGTAGATGGAGATTCGAGAGATGCGGCTGTCTGGAGTGATCTCGATTATTACCTTCGAAATTCGGTCTTCCATCCCCTTCGGTACGCCTGACAGAGCGAAATCTCCTGGCCGGTCGAGGTGCTCGCCGCTGGCAAGCGACAGGGCAGAGAACTCCTTTTCCAGCTTCGTGTGTCCGAGCAGGTAGCGCAACGGCGATCGCAGGTCGTCGAGCCTCTTGACGGCGGCGCGGCGTGCCTGCCGCTCGCCTGGAACGTAGAACCAGGCAGTCTTGCCGTCCGTAACGAAGAGCTTTTTCACCGGATCGTCGTATTCCCAGCGCATTCTGCCAGGCTTTTTCAACCACATTGTCCCCGACTCGCTGCGCGCCAGCCCGCCTCCGCGATAAGATTCGCTGAAGCCGGCTTCGAGCGAGGCCAAGTGGTTGTAGTGCTTATCGACCCCGTCGGCAACGCGGCGCAAGTCAGTCGTCTGGGCGTGCAACGCGCCTAAACAGAGAAAGGGAAGCAGCGCCCGCAAGCAGATTCTCAACATTCGACTCATGGAATCCCGCCCTTGGGCGGCGCTACAATGGACGGCTTCTGGCCCGGGGGCAATCCCTTGGTAATGAAGGGCAGAGAGTTCGGGCGGGAAACCTGCACTCGGCCATCTACCAGCAGATACGGATTGCCCAAGGGATCGACCGGCACACCAGGCAGATACCCGGCTTGCACGAGCTGGAGGAAGCTTTCCGGCAGGGTTGCAGTCTCACGTCGGTAGCGATCCGCCACCGATTGCAGGCGTTCCACTTCCTCGTCGACCCGTAAGGCAAGCAAGCGCTTAGCGGCGTTTGCGCGAATATCCGGGTTCTCGGAACTGTTGTAGATCTGCGTCCAGAGATAGCGCGCGGTTTCCGCCTCCCCGGCATGTTGCGCGAGGGCGGCAGCCATTACCTGCATCCACGGCAGGGCTCCGGGAACCTTGGAACCTTCCAGGAAGGCCGCCGAAGCCGCCTTGCTGTCGTGCAGTTCTTCGAAATAGATGAACCCCAGGTGATACCAAAGGCGCCAAGCCTCGGGATTCTCCCTGATTCCTTTCTTAACCAGCGCCGCCGCCGCTTCGGGATCGCCGGCTCCTTCGGGCGGCCTCTGGGCGAGGAAGATGGAGCCAAATTCGTAAGCGACCAGCAGGTGCGGATCAAGCGTCGTCGTAATGTCAAGCAGCGGCGCCAGCAGTTTGTATTGTTCGGCCCCCTGGTGGTGCTTGCCGCCAAAATACTGCACCACCCGCGTCCAATACAGATCCGCCATTAGTCCTGTATACCCTAAACTCAATGCCTTGACTGCTTTGGGCGACGGAATATAAAGCGCTTCTTTTAAGATAGTGCGCTCCCGCACGTCATCGCTTATCCGCAGCGCAAGCACGCTCAGGCTCAGGCACGAGAGCAGCAGCAGCCCGACGCCCACGCTCGCTTTTGTACGGCTGCTCATTTCAGATTCCGGCGGTCAAAGATCAGCACCGCCGCGCTGGTGACGGCCGTTGCATAAAGCAGGGCATAAAGGCTGTTGAACAGAATCAAGCGGCCGGGTACCGGTATGGAATGCGCGACTTCGGAGACAACGTTGAAAACGGCGAAATTGGGCAGCACATACGCCAGTGCGCTGGTCAGCGCGCGGGTCGAGCCCCCGGCCATTGCTCCGAAGCCGCGAAGATCCTCGGCAAACGTGCCAATCACGAACAACGCGAAGGTGAAAATGGTGGAGAGCAGAGGCGACGAGAAGGTGGAAAACATCAGGGCCAGCGACGTTATGACGACGAACTGCAAAACGATGAAGTAAAGCGCCACCAGCAGAAACCGGTCAGCCGCCTCAAAGCGATGTTGCAAATAGAGCAGCGCCGCGAAAAAGCCGGCGCTCATGAATCCGGCGTTTACGACCAGCGTGGCAATCAGGCCCAATTGCTTGCCGACAATGAATTCCCAGCGTCGCACCGGCCGCGCGGCCAGAACCGTGTAGAGAGTGCGGCGCTCGATCTCTTTGCTGACCAGGCCTATTCCCAGAAAGATGGCGATTACGATGCCGAACAGCGCAATTGCCGTCAGCCCGAGGTTCACCAGCACCAGGCGTTCGATGCGGAGCGAGATGCGTCCCAGCAAAAGCGCACCGCCGACCATCAAAATCGCAAAGACGACCAGGTTGTAGAGCACGCGGTCGCGAACTGCCTCGCGGAACGTGTTGAAGGCGATCACGCGGATTCTGCCAATCACGATGCGCCCTCCCCGGAAGCCACTCTTGATCCCGTTTCAACCTCGCGCTCGAGCTTTTCCAGAAAGAAATCCTCCAGGGTTGCGCGCACCGGTGAAAGCGATATGAGACGGGAGCCGCTACGGCGAATGACATCGACGGCACGCTCAAGCAACGGCTCCGGCAGCACCGCCCGGAAGATCGCTCCGCTGCTGTGTGTTTCGGCCCCGAGCTGGACGATCGCGTCCGTTGCCGCAGTGCCTTCCCAGACGACCTCGATCCTGCCGCTGACCTCGCGCACCAAGTCGGCTACCACCCCTATGCCGCGTAACTGGCCATGGTTCAGAACAGCCACCCGGTCGCACAGAGTCTCGGCGTCGGAAAGGATGTGAGTTGAAAAGAAGATAGTCTTGCCTTCGTCCTTGAGTGCCTGGATCAGGTCACGAACTTCACGGCGGCCAATCGGGTCTAAACCGGACATCGGCTCGTCCAGGAAGATCAATTTCGGGTCATGGACGATGGCTTGAGCGATTCCGACGCGCTGGAGCATGCCCTTGGAAAACTTGCGGAGCTGCAGGTCAGCGTGGTCGTGAATGCCAACCCGGTGCAGAACCGTCTCGATCCGTCGCTCCCTGTCTCCGGCGGGGATGCCGGAAAGGCTGGCAAGATAGGCAAGCAACTCGCGCACGGTCAGGTGGTCGTAAAAGTAGGGCTGCTCGGGAAGGAAACCGATCTGCGCCTTCATCTTGGGATCGTCCAGGGGACGCCCCAGGATCGTCGCCGTACCTGATGTGGGATAGATGAGCCCCATCAATAACTTAAGCGTGGTTGTTTTGCCGGCGCCGTTGGGGCCAAGGTAGCCGAAAACCTCGCCCTCCTGCACCGCAAGGGTCAGCGGAGACAGCGCCTCTTGCTCGCGCTTCCGCCAGAAGCCAACCTTGTAAGACTTCGCAAGCCTGAAGGTTTCGATGGCCGTCATGAGGTTGAAACGCTATTTCAGATTCGGCCTCATTATACAAGGCAGACTGAGCGGTTGGATCGTGATTAATGATGTACCGGCCAGGTTGGCGGCGCTTGGCCAACTACTGAATTGTGGGATCCGTCACCGCTGCGGTCTGGTTCGCCGCGTTGTAGTGGATTACGCCGCTTCCATCGGTGTAGTAGTGCTTGGTGCCGCTGCGGTTCCAATAGGCGGGATCGCCATAAAGGGTATATCCGAGAGTAGAGTCCGGTGTGTACGTGAAGTAGTATCCCGACCTGGAGTTGGCCGGCGTTGTTGCCTGTGCCAGCGTATTGTCGAGGATGCAGGCTAAAGTTGAAGATGGGGAGGCGGTGCAATTGGTTCCGCCGAGCGTTGCCAAATTGGTCGAGAAACCGACCTCGGGATACGTCGACGAGTAGGTAATTTCGGCGGTGACGATGGACCGTAGCGAAGAGACGGCCGACGACTCGTTGGCATTGATCTTGGCGCGAAATATGTTTGGAACCGCGATGGCAGAGACGATCAGGATAATCGCCACCACGATCAACAACTCGATGAGGGAGAACCCACGTTGTCTATACATACGAAATTCCCCGTCCGCGGCACTGCCGCCGAGTTTCCATCAATTCATTTAGCACGGACGTTGCCAAACTAAAGTAACTGGCCTTATTTCTGTAAGTTCCTAATAGTACCTAGCTTATCAGCAATCAATAAGCTTATTGCAAAAGATAGTAACTTGAGAATACCGGAATCTGTCAATATAAATTGGCAAATTCTGTCAACAGTCAACAAAAGTAAAGGGGCCAGCATTGCTGACCCCCGGCTGTACCCTCCCCAGGTACTTTGCCAAAGTCTATTACTGAATCGAAGGACTGGTGACGGTAGCCGCTGTGCCGTCAGTGGTGTATTTAATCACCGCGGTTCCATCCGTATAGAAATTCTTAACTCCCGTGGAGCCCGCCTTGGCGGGAGTTCCAAGCAGCGTATAGCCCAGAGCGCTGCTAATGGTTAAAGTAAAGTAATATCCGCTCTTCGGAGTTGTCGTAGTTGTCGCTTGTGACAGCGTGTCATCGATCAGGCAGGCACTGGTCGAAGTCGGCGTGGCGCAGCTACCGCCGTTTGTCGCCAGGTTTACGAGCGTGCCTGTGTAGCCGATGGTCGGATAAGTCGAGTTGTAGGTGGTTTCAGCCGTGTTGATGGTGCGCATGGAGCCCACAGCCGAGGCTTCGTTGGCGGCAATGCGCGAGCGAAGCAGGTTAGGGATGGCGATGGCCGCGATGATCAGGATGATCGCTACCACGATCAACAACTCGATAAGTGAAAAACCTTTTTGTTTCCGCATTTGCAACCCTCTCTCCTCTTGAAGTCAAGACCCTTATGGTTAGGTCCACACCAACTGCTTATGCACGAAGGGGTCCAACCGGAGAAGCTGTTCCTTAGATGTTATATAAGTATTGTGTTTTTCTAATCTTGCGCCAAATACACCAAGATTGATTACGGCGAGAGATGGGCCAAAATGCCATTAAGTGTCAATGTCGATTGCCATAAAATGTCATTGAAACGAGCACTTACGACGGCATGAGCACTGTGCAATAACGTGTCGCCGCCGGCCGCGTCAGGCAGACGCGCTCGGACAACCAACTGCGGTGCGCGTCGCAAAAAGCAAAGGGGCCAGCGTTGCTGACCCCTTCGGCTGCACCTCCCAGGTACTTTGCTAAAGCTGTTACTGAATAGCAGCATCCGAAGCCGTTGCTGCAGCAGTGAGGTTGTAGTGAATCACGGCGGTGCCATCGGTGTAGAAATGCTTAATTCCCGTGGAACCCGCCTTTGCAGGGTCTCCATTGAGCGTATAGCCCAACGCTGAACTGGCAGCGAGGGTGAAGTAATAGCCGCTCTTGCTGGTGGCTGCAGCGGTCGCTGCCCCGAGAGTGGCGTCGATCAGGCAGGCGGCGGTCGAGGTCGGAGCGGCGCAACTGGAGCCGGCAAGGGTACCCAAACTAGAGGTTGCATAGCCGATCGACGGATAAGTCGATGCGTACGTGATCTGAGCGGTGTTGATCGTGCGCATCGAGCCCACAGCGGATGCTTCATTAGCCGCAATACGAGAGCGGAGCAGGTTCGGAATGGCGATAGCGGCGATGATCAAAATGATCGCCACAACGATGAGCAGCTCAATCAGCGAGAAACCTTTTTGCTTACGCATCAAACTCTCCTTGAAACCAAAAGCCTTCGAATTCTCGTCGTGAAGTACTGTGCAGTTATAGTGCCGAAAACATCGTCCTCTGAGTACCAGGATTGAGTTTTCGCAAGCCGTTGAATCCACAAAGGAAACACTTCCAACAAATAACCGTATCCGTTCCTGATCATCCGAAAGATGACAAAACTTGTCAAGCGCTGAGGACACATTATGTCATTATCGTCATCGTCCAAAACTTCGGAGCACGACGGCCAATGCACCTTCGACACACAGATTTGACCTTACGAAGGTGTACCTTTGCGGGGTGCGGTTTGTTGGAATATGGACCATATCAAGCCTAGAACTTTAGTAATTAGCGTTTGCTTATTTGCGTTCTCGCAAAAGTCTGTTTTTTGGCGCGAAAAACCGCTTTTTGCGCAATCCCGTAAAGCAACCTACGTCCGATAATACGCAAAGGGATTTGTCCTATAAGTGCCATCACGGCCTGATCAGCAAACTAGTTGATCGCGCGTAATTTTCAGTCCGGTGAGATTGCCGAGGATAGTGACGGCGATCTGGTCGGAGCAGAAAAATTCGTTGGCATTCTCCAGGACATCTTCGGCGCTGACGGCCTGGACGCGCTCGATAATCTCGCTCATGCCGAAGAAACGGTTGTAATACATTTCCTGGCGCGCCAGGTTTGACATGCGTGCGGTCGAGGACTCCATGCTCAGCATAAGGCTGCCCTTGAGCTGATTCTTGGCGCGCTGCAGTTCGTCTTCGGAAACCAGGTTCCGCTTCAGGTCGCGAAATTCGTTGACGATGGAGTTGACCACCTTGGAAGCGGAGGTGCGGGAGGTGCCGGCGTAAACGGCCAGGCATCCGCTATCGCGATAGGGATTCAATTCGCTGAAGATGGAGTACACCAAGCCCTGGCGCTCACGGATATTCTGGAAAAGGCGCGAACTCATGCCACCGCCAAGCAGGGTATTGAGGACGAACGAGGCATAGCGCTTCTCGTGCGAAATCGAATACGAAGGGACGCCGATGCAGATCTGCACCTGTTCAAGGGACTTCTTGTTGCGAAGCATGATGCGCGCCTGCGGATTCGGGGCGATCTGGTGCAACGGGTCCGGCTGGGGCTGAAGATGCTGGAATGTGCCCGTCACCAGGTCCACGAAATTGTCGTGGTTAATGCTACCGGCGGCTGAAATCACCATGTTGCCGGGAACGAAGCGGGCTCCGTAGTAGTCGAAGAGCATGGCCTGGTGAAAGCGGCGCACCGTTTCCTTGGTGCCGAGAATGGGCCGGCCCAGAGGGTGACCTTTCCAAAAATTCTGGGTGAATATCTCATGGACGAGCAAGTCGGGATTGTCCTCGTCCATCTTGATTTCCTCGAGAATGACGCCACGCTCTTTGGTTATGTCAGATTCATTGAAAACGGGATTCAGCACCAGGTCGCTGAGCACATCCATGGCGATCGGCAGGTGCTCATCGAGCACCTTTACGTTGAAACAGACGCATTCCTTGGCGGTAAAGGCGTCGAGGTTTCCGCCGATGGAATCGACTTGCCGGGCGATGGCTTCCGCATTGCGGCTCTTGGTGCCCTTGAAGACCATGTGCTCGACGAAATGGGAGATGCCATTGAGATCTTGCGTCTCGTGGCGGGAGCCGGTTCGGATCCAGATACCGATGGAGACGGAGCGAATATGCGCCATCTCTTCGGAGATAATCGTCAACCCATTCGGCAGTTCCGTGCGCCGCAGGCTCCGAAGTTCGTCGACGAACTGTTTTTGCATCTTGGCTCCCTTATACGCCGAGGCTGGCGGGGCAAGCTTTTGTCGGGGGACCCCTGTCGCCACCCAGCGGGCGTTGAGATTTCCAGATCAAAAAAAGCGAAATGAATGCCGCTCCCTGAAGCCTCTCCCATCTAAGATAACAATTCAGTCGGCTGAAAGGTGGTTTCGGGGCTCTTGAAATCGCGACCCTTACCGGGCCCCGGGCGACGGCAGCTTACGGACTACTGATTTAGATGCATGAGCAAGACTTCCAAATTCGAACTATTAGGCCTTAGTTTACAAGAGCTTACGGCTCTGGCAGAGTCTCAGGAGCAGCCACTCTACCGAGGCGCTCAGCTCTTTGAAGCCATCTACCGGCAGCGAAAGACCAGTATAGCTGAGATTTCGACCTTGCCGGGCGGGTTTCGCTCAAGCTTGCTGACGCAGGGGTTTGAGATCGGCACCCCGACCGTCGAGCGGCAATTCATTTCGGTGGACGGCACGGTGCGTTACCTGATTCGCTTCGGCGACGGGCAGAGCGACGCTTCGCCGGTGACTCAGGCGCCAGGCGCGGCAGGACCTCGCGGCGGCCGTGTCGCAGATCGCGTATCCGTGGAAACCGTGTGGATGCCCGAGGGCGACGGCGGCGAGCAAGGCGACGGCAGCGAGGCTGCCGAAGCACGTACCCGGGCGACGATTTGCATTTCAAGCCAAGCCGGATGCGCCGTCAACTGCCGCTTCTGCATGACGGCTCTATTGGGACTGCAACGCAACCTGACGGCGGGTGAAATTGTGGGACAGGTTTTGCTGGTGCTCGCCAGCCACGGGGTCGAGCCGGAGCGCGACCGCATCAACCTGGTCTTCATGGGACAGGGTGAACCCTTTCTTAATTACGACAACTTCATGAAGGCCGTGCGCCTGCTGGTGGAGGGCGCCGGAATCGCGGAGTCGCGGATGACGGTTTCCACCTCCGGAATCCTGCCGCGCATTGCCGACTTTGCCCGGGAGCCGGTGCGTCCCAAGCTGGCGATTTCGCTAAACGGCAGCAACGACGAGGACCGCTCCCGCGTGATGCCGATCAACCGCAAATGGAACATTGCCAGCCTGCTCGAAGCAGCGAGAAGTTTTCCACTTCGGCCGCGCGAGCGCATCACGTTCGAGTACGTGCTGCTGGGCGGCGAGAACGATTCGGCTGGAAATGCGCAAGAGTTGGCGGGACTGCTGCGTGGAGTGCGCGCCAAGGTCAACCTGATCGCGCTCAATGCCGGACCCGGGATCGCGTTTTCCACGCCCGCCGAGGAACGGGTACTCGCTTTTCAAAGGGTGCTGGTTGGCGCCGGAATTCCGGCATTTATCCGGCGTCCTCGGGGCCGCGATATCTACGCTGCTTGCGGTCAACTGAAACGCACAACCGAGCTCGCCGGAATACAAAGCTGAGGGCGGCATGCAGGTTAGTTTTGAATTTTAGAAGGTGAAAGCCGTCACGCAGTTGTTCTTGATGATAGAGCTCTTGACAAGATGCATTTGCTTGTAAAATCGTGGATTCTGAAGGCGAAACAGACGGAACTCTGCCGCATTTTCGGCGATGGCTTCTCGAATACGAGTCATGGCAAACTCTTGCGTTTCGTGCCGTTCATGGTAAGAGGCGGTCGCTTCGGCGAGTTCCCTTACCTCGTTATTCGAAAGTAGCAGGTAGATTTTATTTGCGATGAGAAATTGGTCTAGGGATTATGACCGCCGTTCTCTTGTTCCCATTTCCGAATATATGTCCACCAGCAATCGAGAAGAACAAACAAGCTGCCTTGTCGGATAGGGTTGGGTAAAACTCTCGACCAAAACCGCTTTGGAAGGGCTGCACTGCTGCGGAAGCAAGTAGATTTCGGTCCAAACAGTCGTGCTCATACACGGGCTCGACTCCTGGCCATACTATCGAAATACCATTGTCGTGGATGAATTCGATGTAGTCGGCCTTGAGCCCGTATACGACCCTACTTTTCCGCAAGCTTCTTCAACGCGGGATAATATTTCGCGGCGGACTGAACAAACGCCGACTCTTTACTACTCCCACCAGGGGAGAGCTTCTGCTGAACAGTAGACGAATATCGCTCGGTCGCCCGGCACAGTGCCGCAAGCTTCTTCATCGCTTTCTGTGTCATGGCTTTTCCTTTTTGCCTAAACGCCTCTCCATCTATAACTTATGGATGCGCCGTGGACGCGCAGAGATGCAAGAAAAACGTTCGTCCTGCCTGTATTTAGAGACTTATATTTTGGGAGTTAAGTATATAAGTCCCTATTTATATATAACGCACTATACGCCGTGGTCAAGCGGGGGTTTTATAGTGCCTAGTATTACTACGTTAAGTTATTGACAGTTCTTTCGTCGGGTGCTACCGTTGCGAGCATGACCGACGCCCAGGTCGAGAAGTGCGTAAGGCGCTTGCAACAGTTTCTGGCAGATCTGCT
>JBEKBO010000042.1:0-32074 GCA_050015355.1 Candidatus Korobacteraceae bacterium
GAAAGCTCGGCGTTCGACAGTTCGATGATGCGTGCTTTGCTGGCGGAAACCAGCACGAAACTCAAGGCGGCGCTGTTGCCGCCGGCGAAGTTCAATGTCGCCTGTCCACGGCCATCGGTGCCGACCGAATACGTTCCGCTGGAAATGGCAGCCTGCTGTTGGAGCCCGTAAACAGAATCATTCACATCTTGCTGGCCCGAGGTGATATTGCCGTTACCATCGGCCGTGAATACGCCGACCGCGGCAAAAGCCTCTCCGCTAGGGCCGATTCCATGCAGGCTGAAAACATAACTGCCGCTCAAACTTGCGTTGCTGTATCCCGCATTATTCGGAGGGGGCGGTGCTATCGGGGAACTGCTGCTGCCGCCGCATGCGACCAGGGTTGTCAGAAGAAGAGCTAGACACGATGTCCAAATGGCTTTCATACTGTCCTCAACTCCCGCACCAGAGCGGTTTCAGAGTAGGTGTATCCCGGAGCCGGGCTCAATCGATATATTCTTCGCCGAAACCGGTTCAGGGCGGGCATCCCGAGTTCTGAACCGCAAACGGCTTCAGGTTTCCACAGCTCAGCGTGACATTGTTAACCTATGTTGGGCGGGAAAGTTGCGGTCCCGAATACAAATTGAGCGATTTTGTTCCATTTCCGGCGCCACGGCAGCCCCATGAGTTATGCCTGATCGGGCTCCGTCTGGACCCGACCACCGAAGGTCCGCAATTGTTCGCCCTGATCGAGCAGAGTGAAGCCGGAAGCCGGACGATCATGGCGAACGGCCGGATACTGCTCTTCTCAAGTCCGGCTCTCGCTGCCCGCGCGCTTCAACTGGCCGACAAGGCAATCGCCGGCGGCCCGCAGGGAACAGTCGCCACCTCTCTACCGATACCGAAACAGATGGACGTTTTGTGTGACATGGCGCAGAGTCTGTTTCTGGTCAACTCGCAGACGGACGACTCCGACGGTGTGCTGCTCGATTGCATCGCCTGCCTCGACGACCTGCTGCGCGCCACCGAACTGAACGTCCCGGCGAACTATATCGCCGTTCTCAATACGCTCGCCGAGAGACTGGAACGCAATTCCGAGTTTGGCGGCTTTCTGGCGGAGCAGGGAATCGATCGCGAGACGGTGGAAGACGCGATCATGTGGTGCATCGGGGCCATAGCGGTGAAGAGCACCTGGATTGGGTGACCGGCGTGGCGAGATGGCACAAGGGCGAGCCGATTTCACTCCGAGGTGAAGTAGTCCACCGTAACCGGGCTCTCGAACAACGAGTAATCGCGCGTTACCACGGTAATTCCGCTTTCGGTAACGAAGTACTTCTGGCGGTCGGATTCAGTGTCGTAGCCGATCACCGTACCCTCCGGGATGTGCACGTCGCGGTCGATGATGGCGCGGCGAATGCGGCAGTGACGGCCGATATCGACGTGAGAGAAAACGATGCTGGATTCGACTTCGGCATAGGAGTTTACGCGCACATTGGGCGAGAGCACGCTGTTGCGCACAAACCCGCCACTGACGATGCAGCCGCTCGACACCAGCGAATCCAAGGCGGTTCCGGTGCGGCCGGGTTCGGCGAATACGAACTTCGCCGGCGGGTACTGCCGCTGACGCGTGCGAATCGGCCAGTGCTCGTCGTATAAGTTGAACACGGGCGAGACCGACGCAACATCCATATTCGCATCGTAATAGGCCTCAAGCGTGCCCACATCGCGCCAGTAGAGAGCTTCCTTGCGGTTCTCATCGATGAAGTTGAAGGAACAGACACGGTAGTCGCCAGCCATTCTGGGGAGAATGTTGTGGCCAAAATCGTGCTGCGAATCGGGATCTTCCGCGTCTTTGAGCAACACCGGAATCAGCACATCGGTATTGAACAGGTAGACGCCCATCGAGGCCGAAACCATCTCCGGGTTGTAGGGCGACCTGAGGTTGGTGGTGAGCGGCTTTTCTTCGAATCCCACCACTCTTCCCGCGCTGTCGATATCGACCACGCCGAAGTTCCTGGTTTCGGCCGGATCGACAAGAATTGTGGCAATCGTGACATCGGCCCCTGAGTCCTCATGCTGTTGCAGCATCCGGCGGTAGTTCATTTTGTAGATGTGGTCGCCGGAGAGTATCAGGACGCGCTTGGGTTCCTCGGCCCCAATGGAGTAGATGTTCTGGTAGACGGCGTCGGCCGTGCCCATGTACCAGTTCTCGCTGACGCGCTTCATCGGCGGGAGAATCTCGATGAATTCGCCGAGCGGGTCGGCCACGATGTTCCAACCCTCGCGAATGTGCCGGTTCAGCGACAAAGCCTTGTACTGAGTGAGAATGTAGACGCGCCGCAGATCGGAATTGATGCAATTCGACAGGGTAATGTCGATGATGCGGTAGATTCCGCCAAAAGTCACCGCAGGTTTAGCGCGGTCGCGAGTGAGCGGATACAGACGCTCGCCTGCACCGCCGGCCAGCAGAACTCCAAGAGTGTCTTTCATCTCTGTTCCTACCCGTAGTTTCGTGCCAGGTGCGACGACGCTTGCAGCTTTCCCTCGGCGCCTTCAGTCGGTGACTTTCAGACGCGTTGGGCACACTTTGGACTAAGAATCCTATCACAGCAGGCGAGATAGAGCCGCCTTTCCCGGCGGCCGGCTCAGGCAGATTTGTCGGTACGATCGATGCTGATGCGCAACGACTTGAGAAACTTCATATCTTGAGGGCTGACTTTGAAATCAGGGTCCGATTTCTTGAAATTCACCAGCGAAGACTGTTTCGTCTCCTCTTCTTCGCGCTTGTTGAACCCGATGGTGGCTTCCAGCACGAGAAACACATCGTAACCGCCGGATTTAATCTTGGCGATCACTTCCGCGATCTGCTCCGAGTCTGAGATTGACTCATTGATCGCCTGGCCGAGCTCCTTCATCAGTTTTTGTAGGCGCTGCTCCACTTTGAAATCCCCGATCTGGAGTCAATTTTGATGGCCGTACCCGGAAGGCGGGCTAGTTGCTCCCGAAACCGCCGGCGTACCGCGGATCTCAAGCTCTGCGTACTGCATGCCACGATTGTATTGGATGCGACGGCCGGTATGGAAGTTTTAGAGCTTTTTCAAAACCATGTTTGCCGGGCCGCTGGTGCAATTCCGGAGTTGGCGCATGCCTGGCCCAGCAAACGCCCCGGCTGCTTTTCGGGATACAGCTTTCGCGAAACTGGTCTAGAATCGCTATGTGAGTGGTCTCCCTAATCCTCTGCGGGCCAAGCCTTCATCGGCAGGCTCGGTCGGCAGCATGCTGGGCAAAGTGGCCAGGTCTTTCCAAAAAGGGCAAAAGGGCTGGCGGATTTTTCAGGGCGTTTCGGCGGGAATCGGTAGTTTTCTCCAGACGCTTCGACGGGTCGGCAAGATTCTTTGGCTGGAGATCACCGGATTCTTGTTCCTTTGGCTGGCTTTGGTCGGCGGCATCGCTTGCTGGCGCGAGTATCATGCCTACGCGGCGGGCAAGATCGGACCCGGGCGTGCTGCGGTTGCCGGCCTTTTCGCTTTTTTGTTCGCCTACTTCGGCGTGAGTTCGTTTTGGAGCGCTCGCAAGAACTAGGGCCATTGTCCGCCCGCGCTCAGGGTGACAACTCGGACTTATAGCGCAAATTCATGGACACAATAGCCCTGGCGTGTCCAACCAGCATAATTTCCGGGAGTTTGGATGAACTCTTTCCAGAGGATTTGCGTCTTTTGCGGCTCCAGTGCAGGCTTTACCGGCACATACCGGGCGGCGGCCATGGAACTTGGACGGTTTCTGACCGAGCAGGGTCTGGGCTTGGTTTACGGCGGGGGGCGAATTGGACTGATGGGAGTGGTCGCCGACGCTGTCCTGGCGCATGGCGGTCAGGTAATCGGGGTCATCCCGCAACCGATGGTCGCGCGCGAGATCTGGCATTCCGGCCTCACGGAATTGCGCATCGTTCCCTCCATGCACGCCCGCAAATCCCTGATGGCAGAGCTGGCGGACGCATTCATTGCCCTTCCCGGCGGATTTGGCACGTTTGAGGAATTCTGCGAAATGATCACCTGGAGCCAGCTCGGGATACATCGCAAGCCCTGCGGGCTGCTCAATGTGGCCGGATACTACGACCCGCTGCTGGAGTTGTTCGACCACGCGGTGGCCGAGGGATTTCTCAAGCGCGAAAACCGCGAACTGGTGCTGGCCTCGCCTAGCTGCCAGGAGCTGCTGGAAAAAATGCAGGCATTCGAGCCCGTGCTGGTTCGCAAGTGGATTGCGGCGTCGGAGACTTGAAGCACAGACCGGGACGGCGGGGCCCGGCACGCGCCGCGAACGCCTGCCTTCCGCCCTGGTTGTAGACCGGTTCAGGGCGTGGACTGCGGTGGCTTGCGAGCGTGAGTAGCCTGCTCAAACCCGTAGGCAATTCTCAGTAGCCGGGGCTCGCTCCATGGCTGTCCCAGGAATTCGATCCCTACCGGAACGCCAACCGGGGCGCTCGCGGTCGGCGTCGAGAAACCGGCGGGAACCGTAATCGCCGGGAACCCCGCCAAGGACGCCAGGATTCCGTTGCGGTCCACCTGGTTCATATCGCCAATCATCACCGGCAGCCGCTTCTGGTGGGGATACACGAGAGCGGCCACGTTGTTCTTCGCCATGAAGTTTGCCAACAGAATTCTCAGGTCGTGGATCTTTAACCGCCGGTCTTTGTAGTCCGCTTCGTTCAGTCCATTGTCATAAGCTTGCGCCGAGGTCAGGAACTTTTCCAGGGAAGCCTTGTGATAGTTTCCCGAGGCCAGAATGTCTGCCAGCGAATGAACGGGAACGTTGGCTCCGCCGGCTTTCAGATAGCCGTTGAGTTGCGCCTTGTACTCGTACTTCTGGACGTCGAGGTTGACCAGGAGTTTGGCGGTATCGAACGCGGCTTCCTGCACATCGACGACGACGGCACCCTGCTTCTTGAGTGCCTCAATCGCGCAGGCCATCACGCGATTCACTTCTTCGTAGTCCGGGCCGCTGCCGAACAGCGTGCGCAAGACCCCGATGCGAGCGCCTTTCAAACCACCGCTGTCCAGGTAAGCGGTATAGGTCTTGGGAATCTTGCGGAGGCTGAAGGCGGTCACCGGATCGGCGGGATCATAGCCGGCCATGGCGTCGAGCATCACCGCCGCATCGGCAACCGTTCGCGCCATCGGGCCAGCGGCATCCTGCGTGAAAGACACCGGGATGATGCCGGTGCGGCTGACCAGGCCGAGCGTGGGCCGCAACCCGACCAGGCTGTTGGCGGATGCAGGCGACCTGTTCGAGTTCATCGTATCGGTGCCGGTGCCGGCGGTTGCGAAGTTGGCAGCCAGAGCAGCTCCGGTGCCTCCCGAGGAACCGCCCGGAGTGCGCGACAGCTCATAGGGATTCTTCGTTTGCCCGCCCAGCGAACTGACGGTTATCCCGGCCAGGGCCAGCTCGTGCAAATTCGTCTTTCCCAGGATCAAGGCCCCGTTTGCCCGTAAGCGCGCAACAGTAAAGGCATCTTTGGAAGGCTGCGCACCTTGCAAGGCGAGCGAGGCTCCGGTGGTCGGCATGTCGGCGGTGTCGTAGTTATCCTTCAGCACCACCGGAATGCATTGCAGCGGCTTGAGCTTGCCGGTGCGATGAAACTCTTTGTCCATGGCATCGGCCTCGCCGAGCGCCTTCGGATTTACATACAGCATCGCATTCAGGGAGGGACCCTGCTTGTCATAGGCCTGAATGCGATCCAAGCACTGCTGAACCAGGCTGCGGCAGGTCAGCTTGCCGCTTTCGATGGCACGATGAATATCGCTGATAGAAGTTTCCATAGGCGGGTGGCGAACACGATAAGGAGTTCTCAAATCATTGTCAAGAGAAAGGCGGATTCGGTGGTCAGTTAATGGATGGCCGACGATACAGGTTTTCTCGCATCGTTCTGTTAGTTTATACTCCTTCCTCGCTTGATCGTTGCGCCGGCACTCAAGATTTCATCCTTTGCGGAACGGCACCCGACGCGGAGCCGCAGTACCCGTAAGCGGGGCCAGCAACGCGCGTATCGAACCGCAGTTGGTCGACGTGGAAGAGGAAGATCGGCGCACCCGGGAACTGGCCATCAGCCCTCGGACTGAACTCATCTCCCGGAACGTCGATCCAGAGATCGTCGTAGGAAACGAGCCGCTCCGGGTGCGTGAGGAGCATGGAGCCCACCGCGACCGACCCGAAACCGAATTCGGGGTACGTCATCACTTCGCGTGTCCGGTGAACTGAGCGGCCGCGATGCCGTATGCCGAACTGTCCGGGAACGATCAGAATCGCGCCCTTCTGGTCCGCCATTGTGAGATCCATGGCGTGCGCCGTGCGAGCATTCATCCGAAATCGATTCGGCGTAATCTCTTCCTCGCGGTAGTTGTAGAAATTCCGTGATGCAGCGATCTTCGCGAGGACGAGTTTCACGGCTTCGCAGTAACGCGCAGCCGGATCCTTGATGTCCTTGAAGAAACGAGTGGCGAGAGCATCGACTGTTGGGATGGCGAACCATCCTTCGGCCCAGTCCGGCAGCGTGAGCTTCGAAAGCACCTTCTCAACGAAATCCGAGGTGTCGCCGAGCGAGAGTCCGAAAATCTTCGCCAAGCCGTCAAGCTGCTCGCCGATGGGCTTTGCTGCATGGCTGGCTGGGTAGACGTAGGTCGACTGGATCTGCTCGTTGTCGAATTGGTCAAGGAACGAGCACTCATCGATGAGCTTCACGATGCTCGACCAGATACCGGGATTTTCATTGAGCTTCTTCGCTTGGCCATCGGTCAACTTGGCCTTGTTGTACTTCGCCTCAAAGAGGCTAAGCGCGCTCACGTCTTTCGGCTCTCTGGACTTGATCAATGTTTGTGACATCGGGGATTTTCACTTCCTGGAATCTCAATACTGAGAGGTCTAAACAGGAATCCTTTTTGTTTAGCTCTGAATCGCTCGAATTGTACTGCTGGTGAGTAGTTTTGCAAGCCAAAGTTGCATCTGCGAACGAAGAGCGAAGCGATGCCCTGTCACGGGCTGCGCGGGCTAAGTCGGTCCCTCAACCCCAAGTGAATCCGCCGACACGAGCCCGAAGTCTGGTTCTGGGAACTCAGCCGTGGTCAGTTGATGAGTAACGGCCAAACCGGAAACGGACCCACCACTACGGATTCAACGTTCTTCCTTTTCAGCGACAAACCATGATACGTTGAGTCATTCGGATTGACAGCCTGAAACTACTCTCTTTGTTAAGCTCCGGGGTTACACCGTTTGTGTTTTGAGATATTGTTGAACCTAGGGAATGTCATGGCGACCGGAGCGAAGCGGAGCGGAGCCACCCTTTGTTTGCGGCAGCAGGAACAAAAGGTGGCTCGACTTCGCTCGCCATGACAGTCCGAATATGTCGGGATATACCTGCTGGGAACCGGCCTGGCATCGGGAGCTTCCGGAAGCGTGCTTGGTGGAGTGATCGCGCCGAGGGTTGTTTTCCAGACTCGCGTTGGGGTGATAAAACACGGTATGACGTCAATTGCAAACGCCGTTGGCAGTATCTACCATCCGGCCAGTGCGCCGGATTTTGTTCCGCTCCCGCTGCTTCGCGACCTTCAGTTCAAGCGTTTAAGGGATATTGTGGAGCGGGCTTGGGAGCGAGTGGAATGGTTCCGCTCGCATATGCGGGAGCGCGGACTGTCGCCAGACGACCTGCGCTCGATCGACGACATCGGCAAGCTGCCGTTCACGGCCAAAACCGACCTGCGGGATACCTATCCCTTCGGGCTGTTTGCCAGCCCGATGGAGGAGGTGGTGCGTCTGCATGCCTCCAGCGGAACCACCGGCAAGCCAATCGTAGTGGCTTACACGAAAGCGGACCTGGAGGTGTGGACTTCGGTGATGGTTCGCAGCTTCGCCTGCTGTGGCCTGCACCATGGCGACGTGGTGCAGAATGCATACGGCTACGGACTCTTTACCGGCGGGCTGGGCGCGCACTACGGAGCCGAGGAGCTGGGCGCGACGGTCATTCCGATCTCGGGAGGCAACACCGACCGCCAGATCATGGTGATGAAAGATTTTCGCGTGACGGCAATCTGCTGCACGCCGAGCTATTTTCTGCACATGATCGAACGCGCCGGCCAGCTAGGCGTCGATATCAGGAATCTGCCGCTGCGCGTCGGCGTTTTCGGCGCCGAGCCGTGGACGCAATCGATGCGCAAGCATATCGAGGAGCTGAGCAGCATTAAGGCATTCGACATCTATGGGCTTTCCGAAATCATTGGGCCGGGCGTGGGAATCGAATGCCATTGCCACGACGGTTTGCACATCTTCGAAGATCATTTCTACCCGGAGATCATCGATCCGGAGACCGGCCAGATAAGGCCCGATGGTGAAGAGGGAGAATTGGTGCTGACCACCCTCAGCAAGCGGGCCATGCCGATGATTCGCTATCGCACGCGCGACATCACGGCGATCATTCCCGGCCCGTGCGCTTGCGGCCGAATTCTGCGGCGCATACGGCGCATTGGCCGGCGCAGCGATGACATGCTGATCATTCGCGGCGTCAACGTCTTCCCGTCGCAGGTGGAGACCGCGCTGCTCGAGGTGGAGGGCACGCTGCCGCACTATCAGATTATCCTGACCCGCGAGCACGGACTCGACCAGATGGAAGTGCAGGTCGAAGTGACGCCGCAGATGTTCAGCGACAAGATTGGCGCACTCGAGGCGTTGAATGAGAAACTTGTGGATGCGCTGGACCATGTTCTCGGAATCCGGGTGAAGGTAACGCTGGTCGAGCCGCAGTCCATGCAGCGCAGTGAAGGCAAAGCAAAACGAGTTTTTGACCGGCGGTCATCATGAAAATCCAACAGTTGTCGTTGTTCGCGGAAAATAAACCGGGAACGATCATTGCACCCTGCCGGCTGTTGGCTCGCGAGGGCATCGACATCCGGGCGCTGTCGCTGGCGGACACGCAGCGCTTCGGCATTCTGCGCATGATCGTCTCCGACTGCGCCAGAGCGAACCGGCTGCTTCAAGACAACGGATTTCTCGTCAAAGTGACGGAAGTGCTCGCCGTGGAAGTGCCGGATCGGCCGGGCGGCCTGGCGGAGATCCTGGCCATCTTCGAAGGCACCTCGATCAATATCGAGTACATGTATGCCTTTCCGTTCGGCAATGGCGACAAGGCGATCCTGATCTTCCGCTTCGGCGATCCGGATGCGGCGATCGAGCGCTTGCAGGCGTCTGGAATCAACGTGCTCGAAAGCGGCGCAGTCTTGAAAAAGTAGCCGGCGCTGCCGCCGGGGTCCCCTGCAAACTGCTTTCGGCTTGTTGGGGTGGATGGCATGAAGGCGAGAGCAGGTGTATGCTTCGACGACATGCTGATTGCCAAGACGATCGCCGAACAACTGGAGCACTCTTCCTGGATACGCCGTATGTTCGAGGAGGGCGCACGGCTGAAGCAGGAACGCGGCGCCGACAAGGTTTATGATTTCACGCTCGGCAACCCGGAGGTCGAGCCTCCGCGCAGGGTGATCGAAACGCTTCGGCGGTTGGTGGCGGAAAACCGTCCTGGATTACATGCCTACATGCCCAATGCGGGGTTTCCGCAGGTGCGCGAAATCCTGGCGGCGCAGTTGCGCAAAGAAACCGGCCTGGACTTTACCGCAGAAAACGTCTTCATGACCGTGGGCTCGGCGGGCGCATGCAATGTGCTGCTCAAGTCGATTCTCGATCCGGGCGATGAAGTCATCGTGCTGCTGCCCTGCTTCTCCGAGTATCGGTTTTACATCGGCAACCACTGCGGGCGGATGGTGAGCGTGGATACGGACGAAGAGTTCCTGCCGGATGCGGAGCGCATTGCGGCGGCAATTACTCCTCGAACCAAAGCCATCATCCTGAACACACCGAACAACCCGACCGGCCGCGTGTATTCCGCAAGCGTTCTCGGCAAGTTAGAGAGCATGCTCGCCCGAGTCGGCCACCCGATTGTGGTCCTCAGCGACGAACCCTACAAGCATCTGGTGTACGACGGTAGGCGGCAACCGGAAGTGGCATCCATCGTTTCCAATACCGTCATCTGCAATTCGTGGTCGAAGTCGCAGGCCATCCCCGGCGAGAGGATCGGATACCTTGCGCTTTCGCCCAGGCTTCCCGGTCTGGCTGGACTGCGCAACGCCTGCGCTTTCAGCAACCGCATCCTGGGGTTCATCAACGCTCCCGCCATCTGGCAAAGGGTGGTGGCCGAGGCGCACGATGCCACCGTGGACGTGGGCGGCTACCAGGAGAAGCGCGACCTGCTGTGCGCCGCGCTGGAGCGGATCGGCTACCAGCTCAAAAGGCCCGAGGGCTCGTATTTCATTTTCGTGAAGACACCCATCCCGGACGACATTGCCTTCGTCCGCCGTCTTGCCGCCGAAGGCGTGCTCGCGGTGCCGGGCATTGGATTCGGCCGCGGCGGCTATATGAGGCTGTCGGTGACCGTTCCGCGGGAGACCGTTGAAAAATCCATCCCCGGATTTGCCAGAGCGTTTCAGAAATTTACGGGATAGGTGCGGAGTAGGAAACGGATCTAACTTCAATTTGGAACTTCAATTCGGGAGGAATGTTGACGTGAAAGTTGATTTGAGAATCATTGGCGGAACCATCATCGACCCGGAACGAGGCATCAACGGCGCCGGCGAAGTGCTTATTCGTGGCAACAAAATTGTCGGTCAAGCCAAGGGCAGCGAAGCCGTGGAGGCGGAGAGAACCATCGATGCCAAAGGATGTCTGGTGTTTCCGGGACTCATAGATTTCCACGCGCATCTGTCTGGAGGAGGAACGGAATCCGGCGTTGATGCCGATATCGCCCTGCTTCCGATGGGAGTTACGACCGGCGTCGACGCGGGCAGTTGCGGATCGGCGAACTTCGACTATTTCATGCGCACGACCGTGGCCACGTGCCGGACGCGTATCTTCAGCTTCGTAAATATTTCTTCGGGCGGTCTGATCGCATCGCGATACTCCGAGGAACTCAACCCCAAGTATTACGACGAGGCCGCAATCGGTGAATTGCTGAGCCGCTATCGCGGACAGTTGCTGGGCATCAAAATCAGGGTATCGAAAGAGATTGTCGGCGATTTTGGAATCAAGCCGCTGGAAGTCACCCTGGAGATTGCGCGGCGGTTGAAGTGCCCGGTTGTGGTGCATACCACCAACCCCGTGGCAGCGCCGGAGAAGATTGCCGGCATGTTGCGCTCCGGCGACGTTTACTGCCACGCGCACCAGGGAGACGGGGAGACCATCGTCGGCGCGAACGGCAAGATCAGGCCCGCACTCTTTGCCGCGCAGAAGGCCGGGGTGGTCTTCGACGCTTGCAACGGACGGAACAACTTCTCCTTCAAGGTTGCTCAAGCCGCGCTGGCGGAGGGATTCATTCCCGACGTTATCAGCAGCGACGTGACGAAAAAAACTCTTTACGGAGACTTTGTCTTCAGTTTGCCGTTCGTCATGATGAAGTACCTGAACATGGGGATGAAACTCGAACAGGTGGTCGCCGCATGCACTTCGGTTCCGGCGCGCCTGATTGGAATGAAAGGGAAACTCGGCACGCTCTCACCGGGGGCGCTTGCCGACGTTGCGGTCTTCCGTCTGGGAAAAAAGAAACTGAAAGTGAAGGACATCCTGGGAGATTCGATCACCGGCGAAAACGTGCTGGTTCCGCAGATGACAATTCTGGACGGGCAAGTGATCTACCGGCAGATTGATTTTCAGTAGGTTGGCGCCGGAATCCTGTTTTGGGGGACAGGCTTCGCGGAGCCGGATGGATTCAGCGGTGCACAGGGGCGCCGTCGCAAGCGACAATGCGGCCAGGCGCCCCGGCATAACGCGCGGCAAGCCGCTTGCCAACGCGGCACGCCCCGCTTACTTCGCGTTGCCGGCCGGGCCACCCAGAAGCTCAGGCTGAAGAGATTCGGGCAGACCGATTTCAAACGCGTTCAAAGTCATCGCCACCAGCGAGTAATAGCCGAGAATGGCGACCAGCTCAACCACACCCTTCTCGCCGAGAGCGCGAACGCCGGTCTGGTAAAGATCGTCGGCGATGGACTTGGTTTCGAGCAGGCTGTTGCTGATGTCGTACACCGCTTGCTGCGCGTAGTCCGCGAAGACCGGGCGACGGCGAGAGGCGATCATCTCGATCGCCGCGGGATTGATGCCGGCCTTGAGCGCTTCCTTCTTATGCGCTTGCCACTCGAAGTGCGCCGTCCAATGACGGGCGACGACCAGGATAGCGAATTCCGACAGGTAGGGCGGCAGGCTGGTCTGGTAGCGAACAAGTTCACCAAGTTTCTGCGCGCGGTGCGCCAACTCGGCGTTCTGCAACCAGGCTATCATCGGCGCCGGGGCGTGCCCTCTAATACCACCCGCCGCCTCGTCGTACACAGAGCGTTGCTGCGGCGTCATTTCAGCCACGGGAGTAAGTTGTATGCGAGCCAAGAGTCCTCCGTTCAAGACAACAAGATAAGAAGTAATTGCCTTGCTCCAGTCGCTGGGCGATAGAGCAATTCCAGGGGTCGGTATATCCAAGGTATCACCGCAGGGCTTGAAAGCCCGTTCGCGGGGTATACCCCATCGGCCAAGCCGCCCGCAGGCCGCAGTGTTCGATTATCGCACTTGACAGACTGCAAGCTATCCATCTGCGCCTGCCCCTGGTGATGGCCAAGCTGAGATGTGGGGCGGTTGACTTTGGTATTGTCTTTCGAGCGTGGGAATTGCTTGTCCGTCGGGAGGTCGAAGAACTGAAAACGGGGCCGAACAACCCCACATTTGCCAAGGCAAATATGGGGCACCCTCTACCACACCGTAAATGTTGACTGGTCAATCCACTCATGGTACCCGATACCAGTTTTATTCACATCGAGCTGATACTGGACCCCGAGATTGTCCGCCCACCCGTTCTTCTTGGCGGAATAGGTTTTATCAATCGTATATGGCGTTCCGTCCACGACCAGCGTGACATAGTGATAGCTGTGGGTGTTGGGCACGCGCTGCACGTACCACTGGATGTGATGCCAGACATTTGGCGCAAGCGGTTTGCAAGGAATGTTCGTGGAGTCCCACTTACCGTTCAACTCATCCCACACATCCCACACTGCGCCTGCGTAGTTGCACTGGCTTCCAATCATGTAGTTGTAGCCACCTACGAATTGGAATGCATCGAACTCAAGGGCCTGAGCGGCAGAGGTTGATGCACTATCCAGTCGCACATAGAAATCCCAAAGAAAATTCGACACACTGTCGTCAGCGCCCAGATGCATCCACCAAAGCGCATTGGCATTTTCGCCTGAGTTGTACAGCTCCATGCTGCTGCCAGAGAGTGACGGAGTGGTCTGGTTCTGCGCCTTCCAGTATGACGATTTGCCGCTACCGCCAGCACAGGAGACTGAACCACAAGACTCCCATCCCAACATCTGCTCGAGCTGGCTAAACACCTTTGCGCCTGCAGGTGGAGTTGGCAATGCAGAGGAATTAGCCGACGCCGAGGCTACTGAAGCTGGGGTCGCAGTGGTCGTCGCGGTCGATGTGGAACCAGGCGTAGTCGCAGTGGTCGTCTCGGTCGATGCGGAACCAGGCGCAGTCGCCGTATTCGGCGTTGAAGCCCCAGCCGAGGTTGTGGTCGTGGTACCCGATGTGGGGGTAGCGGCCGCAGTGGAAGTGGGACTGTTGCTCGTCTTTCCTCCGCAGCCGATGGTCGCCAGCGTCAGGCAAAGCAGCACCACCGTTCCGAGTGTGATCCAAGACGTCTTTTCCAAAGCTTGAACTCCTTCAGGAATTTCTTCCTGGCAAAGTCCAGGCTATCGGCGGGCGTACTCAGGAAATATAGAGCGTGCACCTAAGTGTTTCCCTGTATTTTGTCGTAACTCAAAGTGAGGGATTGCCTCTAGGTCTTAACCTTAGAGGGGCTGATGATTCGATAAATGGTGGGTGGCCCAGGTTTGGAGAACGAGAAGCACTGGGGTTACTCCAGGCCGAAAGTGGGTACAATGAACAGCGTCGGCAAAGAGGAAGCGCACCATGGGCAACAGCGTGAACACGGAATTATCCGGGATGGCCCCCCACCTGGGGAGCGAGGCGCGCGAGAAGCAGGTCTTCAGCAAGATCGCGTGGCGGATTCTTCCGCTCATCACGATTGCTTATATCGTGAACTTTCTGGATCGCACGAATGTCGCCTTCGCCGCGCTGACGATGAACCATGATATCGGGTTGAGCGCGACCGCATTCGGCTACGGCTCGGGAATCCTGTTCCTCGGCTATTGTTTCTTCGAGGTGCCCAGCAACGTCGCTCTTTATCGTTTCGGCGCGCGACTCTGGCTGTCGCGGATCATGATTAGCTGGGGAATCATCTCCATGGCGACGATGCTCGTCTCCGGGCCAAAAAGTTTCTACCTGCTGCGCTTCCTGCTGGGCGTGGCGGAGGCCGGCTTCTTTCCAGGGGCCGCATATTACCTGGCGCAATGGTTCCCGGCGCAATATCGTGCGCAAATCTATGCCTGGTTCTTAATCGGCATACCTGCGTCGTCGCTAGTTGGCGGCCCGCTGGCAAGCCTGTTGCTGGAGTTGAATGGCGTCGCGGGTCTCGCCGGCTGGAAGTGGCTTCTGCTCTCGGAAGGGTTCCCGGCCGTAGTCCTCGGCATCGTCTTTCTGCTTGTCCTTGTCGAGACGCCCGAGCAAGCCCCCTGGCTCACCGCGGAGGAGAAGGAGATTGTAAGGCAGCGCCTGCAAGGAGAGAAGAAAGAGCGCGAGCGCCGGCATCTGTGGGCGAGCCTCAAAGACAGCCGCGTACTGCTGCTGGCACTCGTGCAATTCACCTTCACGGTGGGTGCGTATGGCGTCGCCATTTTCCTTCCGTTGATCATCAAATCGCACCATTTCTCGAATTTCACGGTGGGATTTCTGACCGCCATTCCGAGCCTCATTGCCTGCATTGTCATGGTATTGTGGGCGGGCGTTGTCGACCGAAGTGGTCGCAAGATATTCAATCTTGCAATGACCTGCCTGCTCTCCGCGTTGGGATTGGTGCTGGCAATCTGGTCGCACTCGTTCGTCATCTCGCTTGCCGGCCTGACGGCTGCCGTGGTCGGGACCAATACAGCCCGCGCCATACTCTGGACAATTCCGACACGTTTCCTCTCGGGTATCGGTGCCGCTGGCGGCCTCGCCCTGATTAATTCCGTGGGCACGATCGGCGGATTTGTCGGCCCCTCGATTATGGGTCTCTTGAAGGATGCGACCGGGTCATTCAATACCGGATTGCTGGCGCTGTCCGGCTTCCTCTTTGTTTCGACCGTGCTTGCTTTCATGCTGAAGCTTGTCATCAAGACTGAGTGATGGAGTAGATAAGGGAATCCAGTTTGGCCTGACCGATAGCGATGTCAAGACGGTCGCGGGCGGCTCGGAAGTTAACCCACTACTCGTTTTTCCGTATCTGACGCTCCCGGTCACAAGTGGGTACAATGAATAACGGGGCGAAGCGGAACCCTCCTGGTCCGACTCGTGTCCGTTCGCCTGAAAAGGAGACCAGATTATGCATCTTGGCATGCCGGAGCTGCTGTTGATCTTCGCGATCGCTCTGTTGTTGTTTGGGCCGAAAAAACTAGGCGAGTTGGGTAAGGGACTGGGAGAGGGGATTCGCAACTTCAAAAGTGGGTTGGGTGGCTCCCCGGAGCCCGAGGCGAAGCCTCCCAGCGCTGCTCCGCCGAGCGCCCCGGCGGAGACAAAGGTCATCGTCGTCGAAGAGACAAAGCCCGCGGTGGAAGAGAAGAAGTAGGCGTTCACTATCGACCGGAGCGCACGTCGAGGCGTCGAGTTCGGGACATCCCTCCCGCTCGAAAAAACTACCCCACGTTAGCCCAATCACCCCAGCGAGCAGGCTCACCGGGGACCCGACGGGCAAACGTGGGGCACCCTCATTAATTCTTTCTCTTTCTTCGGGCGACTACTCCCGCACCAATTCCGTTTCCAGCTCCTCTAATTTCAAAGCGCCGGCCTGGAGGTGTTCGAGCCCATAATCAAAGCCTCGGTCGTAGGCTTTGAGGTTCAGTTCACGGAACGCGCTCGGAACGGAGGTTTCAATGGCCTTGCGCAGCGATTCCCGCGTCAGCACGCCAGTAACGGCGCCGAAGAAGCCTGTCATGACGATGTTCGAGACCATCCGCTTGCCGATTTCCTCGGCGATGCGAGTTGCCGGGATGCCGTAAATACGCGTGCCCACGGGAATGTTGGAGACACGCACCAGATCCTGCTCGATCAGCATGAGGCCGCCAGGCCGAAGCTCGGGCGAGAACTTCACGTAGGCTTCCTGCGACATGACCACCAGGATGTCCGGCTTGGTCAGGTAGGGATAGAGCACCGGCTGATCGGAGAGAACGAGCTGAGCGCTGCAGGCGCCGCCACGCGCCTCAGGACCAAAGTTCTGGGTCATGGTGGCATGGTTGCCATCGACGATCGATGCGGCCTTGCCGATTACGATTGCCGAAAGAATCACGCCCTGTCCGCCGAAGCCGGCGATACGGATTTCGGTTAGCTGCATACCGGTTCCTCCATCTCGATGTAACGGTCGCCCAGCTCTTCGTGGAAGTGCGCGTTCATCATCTGCTGATAATCGGGGCGCTCGCGATCGACAAACTTGCCGAGAATAATCTCGCCCGCCTTGGTGAGCCCGACTTCGTTGGTCGGCGCGCCGTGCTTGATCTTGCTGTGCTCCTTGTAGAACTTCATGGCGTCAAGCCCGTCGCCCATCTTGTTGCGGCGCTGATAAAGCGTCGGGCAGGGCGAGAGAACCTCGATGAACGAGAAGCCTTTTTTCTTGAACATTTCCTTCATCGACAGGGCCAACTGGCGCACGTGATAGGTAGTCCAGCGCGCCACGTAGCAGGCGCCGGCGGCTTCCACCAAGTACGGCAGGTTGAAGGCCGGATCGTAGGTTCCGTAAGGCGCGGTCGAGGTGGTGACGTCATTGGGCGTGGTCGGCGCCGTTTGGCCGCCGGTCATGGCGTAAATCATGTTGTTCACGCAGATGACCTTGAGATTGATGTTGCGGCGGGCGGCGTGAATCAGGTGGTTGCCGCCGATGGCGAACAGGTCGCCATCGCCGCTGTAGACCACCACGTCGAGCTTCGGGTTGGCCATCTTGAGCCCGGTGGCGAAGGGAATGGCGCGGCCGTGGGTGGTGTGGAAGGAGTCCAAATCCACGTAGCCGGCAACGCGCCCAGTGCAGCCGATACCGGAGACAACAACGGTCTTGGTGAGATCGATCTTGGCTTCCACCAGCGCGCGGGTGAAACAGTTTACGGTGGTGCCGATGCCGCAACCCGGACACCAGATGTGCGGGATTCGCTCGGAGCGCAGAAACTGCTCAGAAGGGTTCGCCGGACAAGTTAATTGACAATCGCTCATCGCGCCACCTCCATGATCGCCTTCAGAATGTCTTCCGGACGGTGAACGCTGCCCCCGGCGTGCCCCACCAGGACAGTCTTGGCCTGACCGGCGGCCGCGCGCTCGACTTCGCGCACCATTTGTCCGAGGTTCAGCTCGGGCACGACAAACGCCTTGATCTTGGAAGCCAATTGACGAATTGGCTTATCGGGGAACGGCCATGCGGTGATCAGCCGGAACTTGCCGACCTTGACACCCTGGGCGCGAGCCATATCGATCGCGCGTTGCGCGATCCGCGCCGTAATGCCGTAGCAGACCACCACAACATCGGCGTCGCCGGTGTTCTGCTCGTCGTACATCCAGATCTTCTCAGCGTTGTTCAAAATCTTCGTTTGCAGACGTCTTACCAGCGTGTCCTGCATGGCGGGAGACATGTTCGGGTAACCGCGCTCGTCGTGGGTCAGACCGGTGACGTGGATGTTATAGCCCTCGCCGGCCTTCGTCATCTCAGGGATGCCGTCGGCGTCGGGTTCGAACAACTTGAACTCGCCGGGCTTTTTCGTGGTGAAGCGGCGGGGCTCAATCTCGATCTGGTCCGCCGGAGGGATCACAACCTTTTCCGTCATGTGGCCGACGACTTCGTCCAACATCAGGAAGGTGGGAACGCGATATTTTTCCGCCAGGTTAAAGGCCTTGATCGCCAGGTCGAAGCACTCCTGCGGCGAACTCGGGCAAAGGGCGATAGTTTCGTAATCGCCGTGCGATCCCCACTTGACCTGCATCATGTCAGCTTGCGCCGGCAGAGTCGGCAGTCCAGTGGACGGTCCGCCGCGCTGCACGTCCATAAAAACGCAGGGTGTCTCAGTCATTGCCGCCAGGCCGATATGCTCCATCATGAGCGAGAAGCCCGGTCCCGAGGTCACCGTAAAGGCTTTGGACCCGGCCCAGACGGCGCCCTGAATGCAAATGGAAGCGGCCAGCTCATCTTCCAACTGGATGAACGTCCCGCCCACCATGGGCACACGCGAGGCGAAGCGTTCCACGATTTCCGTGGAGGGGGTAATCGGGTAACCGGCGGCAAAGCGCGCCCCGGCGGCCAGCGCGCCTTCGCAGGCGGCATGATCGCCGTCGAGAAAATGTGAACCGGTCAGCACTCCGCGAGGATCAGCGTGCATCGGGAGCCTCCTTCTTGTCTTCCTTATCTTCCGCTGCGCCGGCTTCCTTGGGCAGCCGGTAACCGTGAATGGCAAAATCCGGGCAGTACATGCCGCAGAGATCGCACCCGCTGCACTTATCGGCAGCAACCATGTGCGGTGGATGATATCCCTTGGAGTTGAACGCGGAAGAGAGTGCCAGAACCTTGGTTGGACAAAACTCCACGCAGAAACCACAGGCCTTACATCGCTCGACCACAATTGACACGGAACCACGTGCCATGATGCCTCTTTTCAGGCGCCTACCCTCTGCCGTGATTGGTCCGCTGAGAATTCAGGGGAGTGCAACAGAGCGCCAGCGATTGGTGAAATCGGTCACAGAGATGTACAGACCACACCCCCGTGTATATGCATTCTCAGGCGATCATGCCCATACGGGAAGTGATTATTGTCACAGCCAGATGTGAGCGGTGACCAAAGCCGTGCCGGTGTCGCGAGACATGACCGGCAAACTCCACTTTCGTGATTGGCAGTGCGCAGCTTACTTCTGGCGCGCCACCACGAACTGGGGAACCCAAAGCAGAGCGCGCTTGAACTCGTTATCGGGGAAGCTTTGCAACTCGCGAGTCGCCGCTTGTGCGTATTCGGTTGCCTGCGAGGTAGCGTACTCCAGCGACCGATAGCGGCTGAGCACCTCGAGAACGTCGGTGTGGTTCACGCCGTTGAACGCGCGTTCCTGCAATACCTTCTCGATCAACTGCCGTTCGGCCGGAATGCACCGTTCCATGGAATGAATGACGGCCATAGTGGCTTTGCCTTCGCGCAGGTCGCTGGCCACGGGTTTGCCAAGCACCTCTTCGGAGGCGGTGAGATCGAGCACGTCGTCGACGATTTGAAAAGCCATGCCGACGTTCCTGCCGTATGAGCCGAGGGCGCGTGATTGCGCTTCGGTTGCGCCGCCGAGAACTCCGCCCAACTCGGTGCAGGTGGCAAACAGGCAGGCGGTTTTGCGGTAGATGAGATCGAGATGCTCGTCCATGGTGATGGGCCGGCCGAGCTTTTCCATCTGGAGCAGTTCGCCTTCCACCATCTGCTGGGTGAGGACGATGAGCAGGTCGAGCACGCGGAAGTTGCGCTCCTGCACGGCGATTTTGAAGGCCTGCATGTAAAGCCAGTCGCCGGCGAGCACACACTTGGAATTGCCCCATCGCGTGTTGGCCGAAGGACGCCCGCGGCGGGTTCGCGCGTCGTCAATGATGTCGTCGTGGACGAGCGTGGCGGTGTGAATGATCTCCACGACGGCGCCCAGCCGCACGGCCCCGGTTCCACGGTATTCCATGAGTTTGGCGGCCAGCAGCAACAGGGCGGGGCGCAGACGCTTGCCGCCACCTTCGCGCAGATACTCGCCGATCTCGGTGATGACACTGACGCTGGAGACCGTGTCGCGGCCGAACTCCTGCTCGATGGCCGCCAGATCGTCGCGCAGCAGCTCGAAAATTCCTCTCGTGTTCACCGTGGTGGCGGAGCTGTTCAAAGGGTTCCTGGTGTTCGTGGTGAAGCTCAAAGTGAGCGATAGTTGGTAAACTGCATGTCGATTCCGAAGTCCTTTTGCCGGAGCAAGGCCATGACCTCCTGCAAGATATCGCGATCGCGTCCGCTGACCCGCACAAAATCACCCTGGATCGATGCCTGGACCTTCTTCTTTGAATCCTTGATCGTTTTGACGATCTCGCGCGCCTTCTCCGTGGGGATGCCCTGCTGCATGGTCACCTTCTGGCGAACGGTTGAGCCTGCCGCCGGCTCGATTTTGCCGTAAGAAAGCGCCTTGAGCGGAACCCCGCGCTTGACCAGCTTCGCCTGCAGGATGTCGTTGACCGCCTTGAGCTTATAGTCATCCTGCGAGGCCAGAATGAGAGCTTCCTTGCCCTCGATCGTGATCTCGGAGTGCGAGTCCTTCAGGTCGAAGCGCTGGTGAATCTCTTTCAACGCCTGTTGGATGGCGTTCGAAACTTCCTGCAAATCAACCTTGCTGACGATATCAAATGTATTCTCGGCTGCCATTGTCCACTAGTGTATGACAAAGCTGATAAACCGCACAGCCCTATGTCGCCGTGATGCCTTCCCCAGGCTGCGATAGCCCGAAGAAGCGGAAAAAATTCTCCGCCGTCGTGCGTGCGACCTCTGGTTGCGTGCTGCCACGCAACTCGGCAATTTGCCGTGCGACCTCGACCACGAACGCCGGTTCGTTGCGCTTGCCGCGATGGGGAATTGGCGCCAAATAGGGCGAATCGGTCTCGATGAAGAAGCGGTCGAGTGGCACTTTAGCGGCGGTTTCACGAATGTTCTGTGCCTTTGGGTAGGTAATGTTGCCGGCAAAGCTGAGCATGAATCCCATATCAAGCGCCGCGCGCGCGTGTTCCGGTTGCCCGGTGAAGCAATGCAGGATGCCGCCCAATCCGCTGCCCAGCCAATGCTGCCGCAACAGGAGCAGCAGATCGTCCCAGGCGTTCTGGCTGTTGTCAGACGGCCGGCAGTGAATGATGATCGGCTTACGGGCCGCGGCCGCCAGCTCCATCTGCTCGACAAAAACCCGCCGCTGCACATCGCGCGGAGAGTGATCGTAGTGATAGTCAAGCCCGATCTCGCCCCAGGCAATAACGCGCGGGTGCCGGGCAAGGGCCGACATTTTTTCGTAGGCGTCACGGTCGGCCAGGCGCGCCTCATGCGGATGGATGCCAATGCTGGTCCAAATCCAATCGTGCTGCTCGGCATAGGGGATGGCGCAATCCACCTCCGCCGGGCTGTCGCCATTGCCAATCGCCAGCATGGCGGTCAAGCCGGCCTGGCGTGCCCGGGCGAGCATTTCCGGGCGGTCACGGTCGAACTGACGGCCCTCGATGTGAGCGTGAGAATCTACGTACAAGGTGCAATCCTAGAGCGCTTCCCTGGTAGGTATAGCCGCGATGAACTCAAACTGTCATGGCGAGCGGAGTCGAGCCACCTTTTGTTCCTGCTGCCGAAAAACAAAGGGTGGCTCCACTTCGCGCCCGAATAGCTTCTTGCTGATCGAACGTAATGTCGGGTACGCAGCCTAGCTGCTCCGGCCACAGGCGCTCGGCGCTCCGGTCGCCATGACATCCCTCTTGAAATTGAACGCACCAACAAGGGAACCGCCCCAGCCTGGTGACCGGCGCTCCTTGGCTTGCCGCTCTCGCCGTCCTACTTCAATCTGGCGCCCGGCGGAACGTCTTCCAGGAATCCGGCCAGCACCGGCGTGCCTTGTTCGCCAATCGAGGCGGCCAGGAGCATGCCTTTGGACTGCAACCCCTTCAGCTTGCGCGGCGCGAGATTGGCGACGATGACGATCTTGCGCCCGATAAGCTGCTCCGGTGTATACGCCTTGGCGATGCCAGCCACGATCTGCCGCGTTTCCGTCCCCAGATCGACTTCCAGCCGCATTAGTTTATCCGTGCCCTTCACCGGCTCGGCCAGCTTGACCAGCGCGACGCGGAGATCAATCTTGGCAAAATCATCGATGCTGATGGTTCCCGGTGCGGTTGCGGTGGTGCCGGCGGCTGGCGGCTGGTTGACTTGCGCCCCGGCCGTCGCGGGGGCGGTCGCGGGCTGCGCCGCACTGGTTGCTGCCGCCACGCTTCTGCCTTCCGTTTCAAGCTGCTGCATTTTTTCGATGACGCTTTTGTCGGCGCGCGGGAAAACCGCTTCGACCTTGCCGAGCCGGGTGCCGATCTTCAATTGTCCCCACTCCAGTTCGTTGAGTTGAAGCTTGCCGATATCGCCGAGGCCAAGCTGCGACCAGATGCGGGCCGTTGAATCGGGCAGCACCGGGTGGGCAAGCGCGGTCACGATACGCAGGGCTTCGGCGGAGGTGTAGAGGATGGTCGCCAGGCGCGAGCGGCTCTCCTCATCCTGCTTTTCACCCAGAGCCCAGGGCTCGTTCTCGACGATGTACTTATCGACGGCGCCCACCAGGCTCCAGGCGCTTTCCAGCGCTCGCGAAAACTGGAAGGCGTCGAAGGATTCGTTGAAATCCGCGATGACCTTTGCCGCCAGTTGCGCGATGGACTCGTCGCCCGGGGTGCGCGCTCGCGCCGGATACGGGACTTCACCGCGGAAGTAACGGGTGATCATCGACAGCGTGCGGCTGGCGAGATTGCCCAAGCCGTTCGCCAGGTCCGCGTTGTAGCGCTGCACCAGGGCATCGAAGCTGAACGAACCGTCCTGTCCGAAAACGATCTCGCGCATCAGGAAATAGCGCAGGGCATCGGCGCCGAGTACGTCGAGGATGGTCTCGCTGCGCACGATATTGCCGCGCGACTTCGACATCTTGTTCTCTTCAAACAGCAGCCAGCCGTGCGCCACGATGCCCGTCGGCAGTGGCAGCCCGGCAGCGAGCAAGAACGCCGGCCAATAAACACAATGGAAGCGGACAATCTCCTTGCCAACCATGTGCATGCCCGGCCAATAGCGCTCGTAGAGCGTGCGCTGGCTGGCCTCGGGCGCGCCGAAACCGAGGGCGGTGATGTAGTTGCACAGCGCGTCCAGCCAGACGTAGATGACATGCGCGGGATCGCCCGGCACGGGAATGCCCCACTTGAAGGTGGTGCGCGAGACCGAAAGATCGCGCAATCCGCCGCGCACGAAAGCGATCACCTCGTTGCGGCGGGTCTCCGGACGGATAAAGTCCGGGTTCTCGGCGTAGAGCTTCAACAGAGGCTCTTCCATGGCCGAGAGCTTGAAGAAGTAGTTTTCCTCGCGCACGGTCTCGGTGGGGCGTCCGCACTCGGGGCAGGGAGCGCCGGGAGTGTTCACGTCGACGTAGAGCTCATCGTTGACACAGTACTGGCCGCTGTAGGAGCCCTTGTAGATGTATCCGCGCTGTTGCAGCAGCTTGAACATCTCCTGCGTGCCGCGTTTGTGCTCTTCGCTGGTGGTGCGGATGAACTTGTCGTAGGTAATCCCCAGCCGATCCCACAAGGCGCGGAATTCGCCTGAAATTTCGTCGGCGAATTGCTGTGGAGACTTGCCGGCGGCGGCAGCCGAACGCTCGATCTTCTGGCCGTGCTCATCGGTGCCGGTGAGAAAGAAAGTGTCGCGACCCAGCAGCCGCTGACGCCGTGCAATGGTGTCGCAGACCATGGTCGTATAGGTGTGCCCGATGTGAGGACGGGCATTCACGTAGTAGATGGGAGTCGTAATGTAGAACGGCTTCGAAGTCTTCGCGTTTTCCATCGATTGATCCAGGCAAAACTAACCAGGGCGTTTTCAGAGTTGGTGTATCCCTAATATCACCGCCGGGCGTCAAACGTCACCCCAGCAAACGCCAAAGCGTTTGCCTGGGACCCCGAACGCCCGGCTCTTTTCCGGGACATACCTTCCGCGAATCCGGTTCGTGTCCCGAACAGCGCAGTCAGCGCGCCGGCGGGGCGGGTGCTACGACTTGATCCTGCCGCGAGAAATAACTGCGCAGCGCTTCCTGCATCACCTGCTTGAGCGGCACGTTATGACCGGCGGCAAGACGGCGGCAATCCTCAAACTCCGGCGCGGCATTGCAAACCACGCCGTCAAGGCTGCCAAGCTTGACCCGGACCTCGCCCCACGGCGTGGTCACGGTGACGTGTTGCCGCTCGAGCGTAAGCCGCTGCTCCTGCCGAATGCGCATGCCGAGCGTGGTGGTCTCGGCGAAAATCATCTTTGACAGCCTCTCGACATCCTGGTTGCGCGCCAATACCGTGAGCACCAGGCCGGGACGGCTTTTCTTCATCTGCACGGGCGTGGCAAATACGTCGAGCGCTCCGGCTTCCAGCAGGCGGTCGATCACGTAGCCGAAGAGCTGCGGGCTCATATCGTCGAGGTTGGCCTCGATAATGGTGACTCTCTCCAGCGGAGCGGCCCGCCGCTCTTCAAGACTCTCGCCCACGGTCAGCCGGGTGACGTTCGGCATGCCCGGCAGATTGCGTCCGCCGGCGCCGTAGCCTACGGCCTCGACCTTCATCGACGGAAAGCTGCCGTAGGCTGCGGCAAGCGTGCGCACGATGGCAGCCCCGGTCGGCGTCACCAGTTCCTTCTGGATGCCGGAGGAGTACACGGGAGCGTTCTTCAATAGTTCCAGGGTGGCCGGCGCGGGGACCGGCAACGTGCCGTGAGCGCATTTTACGACGCCTCCGCCCACGTTGAGGGGCGAACAAACCCAGCGCTCGACGCGCAGCGCATCGGCTGCAACCGCCGCGCACACGATATCGACAATGGCATCGACCGAACCGACTTCGTGAAACTCGATGGTTTCCACATCCTGGTGATGGATCTTCGCTTCCACTTCACCAAGCGCCTGAAAAATCGCCGTCGCCGTTTGTTTGGCGGCTTCCGGGATCGCGGCCTGCCGAATGATCTCGCGGATTTGTTTCAACCCGCGGTGGGGATGATGCTGATGTGAGTGGGAATGCGCGTGGTCGTGCTCGTGGTGATGCTCGTGTCCATGAGCGTGTTCCGGCGGATGAGCATGCTCATGCCCGTGTTGGTCATCGTGCGGTTCATCATGCTGGTGGAGGAACTCTTCCCTGGGCAGATCCTTCTGGCCGTCGACAATCACATCGACCTTGGTCGCGGAGATTCCGTTGCGGTCCACGCCACGGATATCCAGCGCGGCTCCGATGTCCAGGCCGCGAACCGTTTCCAGCAGCAGCTCCGCCGGGACCCCGGCCGAGACGAGCGCGCCCAGAAACATGTCGCCGCTGATCCCAGAAAAGCAGTCCAGATAAGCAATTCTCATGGGTTCCTGACTTCGCCGCCATCGCGGGCATGAGCCTGGTTCGCCGGAGCAGGCGTTTGCACACGGGAACTTTCATCATAGGGAGTTGCGGCCTTGGGGTCAATCCAGGGCGGGGCAACCACACGGGCCGGCGTCCGTGCGAGAGGCGCAATCGCCTGTCTTCGTTGAGCACCGTGAGCAACAACATCAGCGCCCGGCGGGGTTGCCGTTTATAATCGCCTTTCTACACGCGGCAAGAAAAGCTTGACGATCAAGAAAAAAGGGGAAGAAATTGTATCGCCAGTTACAACGCCGTCTCATCGAGCACATCGGCGATTTTCTGCGCCGCAAGTATCAGGTAGAACTTCACAACATTGTGGTCGAGCAGCCGCCCAAGCCCGAGATGGGCGAGTATGCTCTGCCGCTTTGCTTTGAGCTGGCGAAGCGCCTGCGAAAGGCTCCCCGCAAGATCGCCGAAGAGATTGTCGCTGAACTGACGCCGCCGGAGGGATTCGGCCGCTTCGAGGTCGCCGGAGCCGGCTACGTCAATGCCCGAATCGACCGCGCGCAAGCGGCGCGCCAGATCGTCAGTGGAGTGGAAGAAGCGGTGCCGCCGCCGCACCCCGGCAAGGTGCTTGTGGAGCACACGTCGATCAACCCTAACAAGGCTGCGCATATCGGGCATCTGCGCAATGCCATCCTCGGCGATACTTTTGTTCGCCTGCTGCGCGCCGCCGGCCGCGAGGTCGACGTGCAGAACTACATCGACAACACCGGCGTGCAGGTGGCCGACGTGGTGGTGGGTTTGACGCAGCTTGAGCACAAGCAAACCGCCGCCGCAGTCCGGCAGTTGATCGAAGCGTGCGGGCTTCCGGGTCAACCCAGCATCGACTACTACTGCTGGAATCTTTATGCGCGTGTTTCGCAGTGGTACGAGCAAGACAAGGGCAACCTGAAGGCGCGCCTGGATACGCTGCACGCCATCGAGCAGGGCGGTAACGAGTTGAACGAAATCGCGGAACTGATCTCGACCGCGGTGCTGCGCCGCCACCTGGAGACGATGGAGCGGCTGGGGATCGAATACGACTTTCTGCCCCGGGAAAGCGAGATACTGCGGTTGCATTTCTGGGACCTTGCCTTCGCGCAACTCAAAGAGAAAAAGGTTCTCTATTTCGAGACCGAGGGCAAGAACAACGGCTGCTGGGTGATGACGCGGCCCACAGCCCCACAAGCGCAACAGCGGAAGGCAGACGCCTTGGCGGACTCAGAAGAAAAGAGCGGCCCGGACGAGGACGCCAAGGTCATCGTGCGCTCCAACGGCACGGTCGGCTACGTCGGCAAGGACATTGCCTATCACCTGTGGAAGTTCGGCTTGCTCGGCCGCGATTTCGGTTATCGCAAGTTTTTCCGCTACGTGAATGATCACAATGTGTGGATCTCTGCTGAGCACGGTGAGCCGGATCACCCGCACTTCGGCGGCGTCTCGGAGATCTATAACGTGATCGATGCGCGCCAGTCGGACCCGCAGAACACGGTCATTGAGGCGCTGCGGCTGCTCGGTTACACCGACCAGGCCGAGCACTACACGCATTTCTCTTACGAAATGGTTGCGCTCACGCCGCGCTGCGCCATGGAACTCGGCTACCAGGTGAGCGAAGAGGACCAGCAGCGAGCGTATATAGAGGTTTCGGGCCGCAAAGGTTTCGGAGTGAAAGCCGACGATCTTATGGACCGGCTGATTGCGGCCGCCACCGCCGAGGTCGACACTCGCCATCCCGAACTCGCGGCAGAAGAGCGCGCCGCCATAGGCAGGCAGATCGCCATTGGGGCCTTGCGCTACTTCATGCTGAAGTTCACCAAGCAGTCGGTGATCGCCTTTGACTTTCGCGAGGCGCTGGCCTTTGAGGGCGAAACCGGACCGTACGCACAGTACGCCATCGTGCGTGCCCGCAACATATTCCGTAAGGGCGGCACCTCGTCCGGGCAGGTGCTTGCCGGCACCGCCCAAGCTGACTTCTCGCCGTATTTCGAGGGCGAGACCGGCACCGAAATCTGGCAGTTATGGCTGCTGGCGGGGCAGACTTCGAACATCATCGAGCAGTGCATTGCGACCACGGAACCGGCGTACCTCGCCAAGCATGCCTTCCAGTTGGCGCAGCAGTTCAACAACTTCTATCACCGGCACCACATCCTGATCGAGGCCGACGCCGGTCGCAAGCAGTTCCTGCTGGCTACCGCCGCCGTGGTGGAACGCGAATTGATCCGCGCGCTGGAAGTGATGGGGATCGAAGCGCCGGAAGTGATGTGAGAAACGCCGGGGGCGTTTCCTATGAATCGCCGGTGCCCCATATCTGCCGCAGTTAGCAGATGTGGGATTTGAGAACTACCTCACGTTTGCCAACAGCGGGCAAACATGGGGCACCCGGCGTGTTCACCGAGGTGTCATCCTGAGCGCAGCGAAGGATCTGCTGTTTGCGCTTGCTTAAAAGAAAGCAGATCCTTCGGTCGCGCAAACCGGCGCGACCTCAGGATGACACTTCGAAGAATAGTTTTTCAGCAGCCTGTAAAGCCGCGCCCCTTCAAAACCGAGTTGAGAAACAGCTCTCTCGTTTATTTCTTCCCATTCTTTCCGTTGGCCGCGAACAGTTTTGCCAGTTCGACAATCGAACGCACGGCTATGCCGCTGGGGCCTTTGGCAATCCACGATTTGCTGTCCTCGATCCAGGCGGTGCCGGCGATGTCGAGGTGAATCCAGGGAGTATCTTCCACAAATTCCTTGAGGAACATGGCGGCCGAGACCGCTCCGCCCCAGCGTCCGCCGGTGTTCTTGATGTCGGCGATCTCGGACTTGATCAGCTCCTGGTACTCGGCATCGACCGGCAGGCGCCACATTTTTTCGCCAGCCAGTTTGATTGCCTGGGCAAGCTGCTCGAAGAATTTTTCGTCGTTGCAAAAGATGCCGGCGTTGACGTAGCCCAGGGCGACGACGCAGGCGCCGGTGAGGGTGGCCGCGTCGAGCAGGTGGGTGGCGCCCATCTGGCGCGCGTAGTGCAGGCCGTCGGCGAGCACGAGGCGTCCTTCGGCATCGGTGTTGATGATCTCGATCGACTTGCCGTTCATGGCAATCTGCACGTCGCCGGGCTTCTGCGCCTTGCCGCTGGGCATGTTCTCGCTGGCGCAGACGATGCCAATGACGCGCACGTTGGGCTTGAGCAGAGCGATGGCGCGCATGGCGCCGATCATGGCGGCGCCGCCGGCCATGTCGTACTTCATTTTTTCCATGCCATCGGCCGACTTGATGCTGATGCCGCCGGTATCGAAGGTAATGCCCTTGCCTACCAGGCCGAGCACGGGGGTTGGCGGCGCGTTCTTCGGCTCGTAACGCATGACGATGAGCCGGGGCTCCTCGTCGGAGCCCTGGGCCACGCTCCAGAACGCGCCCATCTTCAGCTCTTTGATCTTGTCAGGCCCGTAGATTTCGCAGGGCAGTCCGACTTCTTCGCACATCTTTTTGGCGCGCTCGGCGAGGATGGTGGGCGTCATGCGGTTGCCAGGCTCGTTCACCAGGTCGCGGGTGAAGTTCTGGGACTCGGCAATGATGCGTCCTTCTTCGACGGCGGGCTCGAGCGGGGAGCGATCCGTCCCTTCGCCAAGCAGAATCGTGAACTCCTGCACCTTCTGATCTTTGCGGTCGCTGCGGTAATAGTCAGGATCGAAGTCGGCGACGTAGGCGCCCTCCACCATGACCCGCACGGCCTCCGAAACGGCGAACTCGGAGCGACTTGCCCGTGTGCTCGCTTGGTCGGGGGCAAGGAGGGCGAAGCTCTTAATGTTCTTGCCTTTGAGGAAGCGCACGGCGGTGCCGGCCAGCTTGCGCAACTCAGGCGTGGCGAAGTTTTTGGCCTTGCCGCCGCCAACGAAGAGGACGCGCTTTGCCTTCAGCCCTTGCGGACGATGGAGCAGCAGGGTCTCGGATACCTTGCCGGTGATTTCCTTGGAGGCGATCAAATCCTGCGCTACCTGGCGGATGGCGCTGTCGCCGGTTTGCAGCTCCGGTTGAGGATTCTGTTTGTCGCCATGGTCGAGAACGCCGACGATGAGACACTCGGTTTCAAGTTGGGAAGGAGATTGCGTGGAAAGAACGGTCTTCATTGCTTCCTAATTGCTTCCTTTCTTTCAAACATTCTCGGCTGGGCATACCTTCCATGACTCCGGTTCTAGCTTTTTCTACTGCGGGCTACCGCCTCGCGCGCTTCGCGATCGGCGTCGCGGCGGCGTTCGGTTTCGCGCTTATCCCAGAGTTGTTTGCCGCGCGCGACCGCGATTTCAACCTTGACGCGCCCGTTTTTGAGGTACATGCGCGTTGGGATCAGGGTCAAACCCTTCTGCAGGGCCTTGCTGGAAAGTTTCAAGATTTCGTTCTTATGGGCCAACAACTTTCTGCTGCGCAGGGGTTCATGATTGGATATGTTCCCGTGGGCGTAGGGACCGATATGCGCATTGATCAGGAACAACTCTTCATCTTTCACGAGAGCGTAGGCGTCTTTGAGATTGGCCTGGCCCGCGCGCACCGACTTTACTTCGGTGCCTTGCAACACGATACCGGTTTCCAGGCGATCTTCCAGAAAGTAGTTATGCCACGCGGCCCGGTTGCTGGTGGCATCGCGTTCGCCGGCGGCTACGGGGTCACGGCGGACGTTCTTGGGCTTCTCCGGCCGGGTTTGCTGTGGGGAATGACGGGCCATTATCCAATGCCGTTTCAAGACCATACGACCGCGCGCAAAGCGTACGGCAACATGGCCGAAGTTTGTATGCTAGCACAGACGAAGAACTTAACCGTGAGCTGATATAATCTGTACTCCAGCAGTCCTGGCCTGTCTGCGACTGGGCAGGCCGTTCTGAAAACCGCACCACGCGAGCAAGCTAAGGAGTGGGATGAGACGCCTGAAGCGCGTTGGGATGGTTTTGCTGCTCGCCATCCTGACAACTGTGCCCGCCGCCACAAAAGGCAAAGACAACGCCAAATCGCTGTTTCTAAAAGGGCAGGACGCCGAAGTCCGCCAGAATTACGAAGCGGCGTATAACTATTACAAACAAGCCTATGACCTGAAGCCCAAGGACATCAGCTATCGCCTCGCGTATACGCGCACGAAGTTTCTGGCGGCGGCCGCGCATGTGCATCGCGGCCAGTTGCTGCGCGATGAAGGGAAGCTTCAGGAGGCTCTGGCCGAGTTCCAGGTGGCCAAACTGATTGATCCCGCCGATCCCATCGCCGATCAGGAGATCCGGCGAACGCAGGCTCTAATCGAGAAGCTTGGCCGGGCTCCCGGCCAGTCGCCGCCGGCGCCTAACAATTTGAGCCCGATGGCGGCGCAGGCCGCCGGTCCGGTTGAGCTGGCACCGATCTCCAACGTACCAATCACCCTGAAGCTGAGCGAGGACGCCAAGGTTATTTATGAAACCATAGGCAAACTGGCGGGTGTCAACGTGCTGTTTGATCCCGATTACACCTCGCGACGCATACGGATCGAACTGAATAATGTCAGTCTCTACGAAGCGCTGCAGATTGTAGCCCTGGAGTCGAAAACCTTCTGGCGGCCGGTGACGCCAAACACCATCTTTATCGCCGCCGATACGAAGAACAAACGCACCGAGATCGAGCAGCAGGTCATTCGCACTTTCTATCTTTCCAACTGGAGTACCCCCACCGACATACAGGATGCAACCAACACGCTGCGAACTCTGCTGGAGCTTCCGCGGGTGCAGCAGTTGCAGAGCTCGGGCGCGATCGTGGTGCGCGGCACGGCCGACCAGATCGCGTTGGCGGAAAAAATTCTGAACGACATCGATAAGGCAAAGCCGGAAGTTGTGGTCGAAGTGGCGATCATGAACGTATCGCGGGACAAGCTGCGCCAACTGGGAATTCAGCAGCCGTTCAGCTCGACCTCGAATCCCACGGTTACTTTGCAGAGCACCAATCCCCTGAGTTCCTCCACAACCAGCAGCAGTACCACAACGACTGGCACCACCAGCACTTCCAGCACCAGCGGCCTAAGTCTCAACGATCTGGCGAATCTCAACGCGCGCAATTTTGCGGTCAGCATTCCTTCCATGAGCGTGCAATTCCTGATGAACGACAGCCGCACAAAGGTCATCCAGCAGCCGCAAATCCGCGCCGTGGACGGCCAGAAGGCGACTCTCAAGATCGGTCAGCGCGTGCCCGTGGCCACCGGTTCGTTTCAGCCCGGCATCGGTGGAGTCGGCGTCAATCCGCTGGTCAATACGCAGTTCAATTACATCGATGTCGGCGTAAACGTCGACATGACCCCGCACATTCATGCTAACCGGGAAGTGAGCATGAAGATTCTGTTCGAGATTTCCTCGGTGGTGAGTTTCCAGAACATCGGCGGTATCAATCAGCCGGTGATTGGACAAGACCGCATCGAACACGAGATCCGGCTGCGCGAGGGCGAGGTGAACCTGATCGGCGGGTTGCTGGAAGATTCGAACACCAGCGCAATGAGCGGACTTCCGTGGCTCTCGCAGATTCCCATTCTTAAGTATCTGTTTGGCCAGAGCCAGACTGAACGCATCCAGAACGAAATTCTTTTCGTGCTGACGCCACACATCGTGCGCTCGCTCGACGTGACGGAATATAATACGCGGCCCGTCAACATAGGGACGGCGAACGCGATTGAGATTCGGCGTATCCCGCCGGTAGTGGCCCCGGCTTCCACTCCCGCACCGCCCGCGCCTGGAGCTGCGCAGCCCGGTC